>CAZXSG010000284.1:0-5865 GCA_964643185.1 uncultured Holophagales bacterium | reverse complement strand
TGAGCCGCAAGACCCTGGACCTGCTCAGGTCCTACGACTGGCCGGGAAACGTCCGCGAGCTGCAGAACGTCATCCAGCGGGCCGTGATCCTGAGCGAGGGCACGCTGACGGTCGACGAGACGTGGTTCGCGCGGGCCGGGGCGGAAGTGAGCGCGGCGTCCTTCGGCGCCGCGGCCAGGCCGGCGGGAGGGGCGAACCGGCTGGGCCGGCTGAGCAGCCGCGAGGAGAAGGAGCGGATCGAGAGCGCCCTCACGCGTTCGCGCGGCCGCGTCGCGGGACCAGACGGCGCCGCGATAGCGCTCGGCATCCCCCGGTCCACGCTGGAATCGAAGATCCGATCGCTGCGCATTGCAAAGCATCGCTTCAAGACCGGATAGGCCTGCCCGGTCCGGTGCGCGGCGTCCTGCGGCGCCGCGGCGGTGGCGAATGGCGGTGGCGAAACCCGCCATTTGACGAAGCTCGACATCCGGGCTCGGCTCTCAAGTGACTCAATATCAATGACTTAGCGTGGCCCGGTGCTGGCACTCCGGTTGCAATTCCGGCAGTCATGGTCCTGAGGATCGAACCCGCCACGAAAGACTCTCCGACGCTTCTCAAGCTCGTCGGGAGGATCACGTCGCCGGACGTCCAAGAGCTGAAGGCCCTGATCGCGGAGACGCCCAACCCCGTTGGCCTCGACCTCCAGGAAGTGGAGCTCGTCGATCTCGACGCCGTTCACTTTCTGGCGGCCGCGGAACGGGGAGGCGTCGTCCTCCACAGCCTTCCGCACTACGTCCGCGCCTGGGTCCTCCTGGAGCGCGAGAGGCTCGGCGAGCTCGAGTGACGCGCACTTTACCGACGGACACAGAAGGAGAACGGCAATGGAACGCATGCTGGTGGTGGTTTTCGACAACGAGAAGATGGCTTTCGAGGGCGAGTCGGCGCTCAAGCAGCTGGAGCGCGAAGGGCTCATCTCGATCTACGTACGCGCGGTGGTCGTGAAGCACGCGGAGGGAACCGTGAGCCTCAAGCTGGTCGACGGAGCGGGACCGCTCGGATCGCTGGCCGGCACGGCCGTGGGCGGCCTGGTCGGCCTCCTCGGGGGACCGGTGGGCGCGGCGGTCGGAGCGGCTTCGGGTCTCGCCCTCGGCGCGATCTTCGACCTCGACAACGCCCGCGTCGGCGAGGACTTCCTCGACGACGTGTCGAGGTCGCTGACGCCGAACAAGGTCGCGGTCATCGCCGAGGTCGACGAAGAGTGGACGACGCCCGTCGACACGCGGATGGAGGCGCTCGGCGGCACGGTGCACCGCCGCGCTCTCTGGGAGGTGCAGGAGACCGTCCGCGAGGAGGAGATCGCCGCGATGAAGGCCGATCTCGCGCAGCTCAAGAGCGAGGTCAAAGAGGCCGAGGCCGACCGGCGCACGAAGCTCCAGAAGAAGATCGAGAAGCTCCAGGCGAAGGTGGAGGCGCAGGTCGAGAAGGCCAAGCAGAAGCACGAAGCGTTCACGGCGCGTCAGGCGGCGAAGAGAGTCGTCCTCGAGAAAAACGCCGCCGCCGCCGGCCGGGCCCTCAAGGACCTGGCGCACAGCGCCGTCTGAAGCGCGAGATGAGCAAGGAGGAACCGTCATGACCAGGGAAACGCTCTCCAAGGAAGTCTCCCGCCACGCCGGCTGGAGCATCCTCATGGGCATCCTGACGGCCGCCATCGGCGCCGTCATGATCCTCTACCCGTTCGCGACCGCCGCCGCGTCCACCCTCTTCCTCGGCGCGGCGCTCCTCGTCGCCGCGGTCGCGCAGCTGGGCTTCGCCTTCACCTCGCAGTCGGCCGGGCCGTTCTTCCTCAAGCTCCTGCTCGGCCTTCTCCATGGCGTCACAGGCCTGAGCCTGATCGCGCTGCCGGGCATGGGCGTCGTGACCCTCACGGCGGTGCTCGGGGTGATGCTGATCGTCGAGGCGGTCCTCGCGGCGGCCCTCGGCTTCTCCGTTCCCGCGGGGACGGGCCGAGGCGGGTACTTCCTGAACGGCCTCGTCAGCCTTCTCCTCGGGATTCTCGTCCTCGTGCAGTGGCCGGCCAGCTCGGTCTGGGCGATCGGGACGATGGTGGGCGCGAGCGTCCTGTTCCACGGAATCACCCGCATCGTGACCTCGAGCTGGGTGCGCAGCGAAGCGCGTCAGCTCGAGCGGTCGGCCGCGGCCGCATGAGGCTCTCGGCCGGCGCCCGCGAGAGCGCCGTCGTGCTCTCGCGGGCGCATGCCGCTTCACGCACTTCACCACCTCGGAAAGGAGAGGGATCTCATGACCACCGCACTAACCGCACTTTGGATCGCACAGTCATTCGCCGCGCTCGTCTTCCTTTTCACGGGCACGCTCAAGCTGGTGACGCCGAAAGAGAAGCTCGTCGGGAAGATGCACTGGGCCGCGACGGGGCCGGCCGGAAGCATAAAGCTGCTCGGGCTCGCCGAGGTGGCGGGCGGGATCGGGCTCGTGCTCCCTTCGGCGCTGAACATCGCGCCCGTGCTCACGCCGATCGCGGCCGTGTGCCTGGCCCTGCTGATGCTGGGCGCCGTCGAGACGCACAGGCGCCTGCACGAGAACCCCGCACCGGCGATCCTGCTCACGGTCGTCTGCGTCGCGATTGCGGCGGGCAGAATTCAGCTCGGAGCATGATGATGACGACCCCCGCGACGCCTTCTCACGCGGCGGGTCTGCGAATCGCCCACGTCTCCGACCTGCATGTCCTTTCGCCGCTCGGTGCCGAGTGGCGCCGCATGCTCTTCAACAAACGGATCACGGGATGGGCGAACGTCCTCCTCCGGCGCGGCCGCGTCTTCCTTCGTGAATTTCTGAGGGCCGTGCTCGAGGAGGCCGCCACGCGTTCCGACCACGTCGTTGTGACGGGAGACATCACGAACCTGGCACACGAGAGCGAGTACCGCGAGGCGCGCCGTCTGCTCGACGAGGTGTCGCTCCGGGTCGAGGTGACGGCCGTGCCGGGGAACCACGACATCTATCTGCCGGCGGTGGGGCGTGAGCGCAGGTTCCCGCAGCACTTCGCACCCTTCGTGACCAGCGATCGGGCCGGGCTCGCGGTGTCGGCGGTATCGGCGGTATCGGCGGTATCGCTGCCTGCCGGCGACTACCCGTTCGTGAAGCTGCGGGGGCCGGCCGCGATCATCGGCCTTTCGAGCGCCGTCCCCCGTCCCCCTTTCGTTTCGGGCGGCGTTCTCTCACGCGATCAGATCGGCGCGCTCGAGAGAATTCTCGAGCTGCCCGAGGTCGCGTCACGAACCCTCGTTCTCCTCGTACACCATCCTCCTGTGGACGCGCGAGGCCGCCTGGCGCGGCTGCGCGACGGACTGCTCGACGCGGATCGGCTCCGGCGCGCCGTCGATCGCGTCCCGCGGGGGCTGCTTCTCTTCGGCCACGTTCACGAGAGGTCGCACGTCGTGCTCCGGACCTCGTCCGGGAGTCTCAACGTCGTCTCCGCGAGCGGCGCCGCGCTCGATCACCCCGACCCGCGGATCCGGGCCGGCTTCAACCTGTACGAGATCGCCGGAGACGGGGCCGTGGCACGCATCGAGTCGTACGCCCTCGACGCTTCGGGGACCGGCTTCTCTCGCGTGCCGATGCCCGAGGAGGTGGTCTCGTGAGCTACCGGCGGGTTCTGCTCATCGTCGGGCCGGCGTCAATGGCCACCGCGGCGACCGTACTCCGTCGCCTCGCGCCCGAGGCCGAGCGGCTCGTGATGGTGGCGCACGCCACAGGCCGCGACCTCACGTTGCTGTCGCGCGACACGCACGGAGAACCGAATGCGACGGCCTCCTCGCTCGACGCGTTGCGCGCCTGCGCGGGGAGCCTGGCGCGCGGCGCGGAGGTGATGCTCGCCGAGGAGCTCGGCGCCGGCGCGCTGGAGGAGCTCGCGAGAGACGAAGCGGTCGACCTCGTAGCCGCCGCTGGGCTCTCCGCGAGCGCGATCCCGCTCCTCGCCGGATTGCGAAAGAGCCTGACGCTCCCGCTCCTCTGGATCGGCGCCGCGCCCGCAGCCGAGGGACCGATGCGCGAGATCGCGTGCGTGGCGATCGGCGCCCGGGCCAGAGGGGCCGTCGCCGCCTTACTCCGCGATCATGGAAGCGCCGGCCTGAGGTGCACGATTCTCGGACCGCGCGTCCCCGACGTCCGGCTCACGGAGGCGCTCTCGATAGGGGGCATCGACGCCCACATCGAGTTCGCCTCGTCCGGCGGGGCCGGCCTTCTCGCGCCCGACCTCCTCGTGGTGGCGCACCTTCCGGGGGCGCTCCTCGCCGTCCCGCCGCCGTGGCCGGCGCCCGTGCTCGTGCTTCCTCCCCTCGCCGCGCCGCGAACCCTCCTCCGGAGGATCGACGCCGCGGATGCCGTCGATCTCGGCGGGCCGTCCCGCGTGAGGATCACGCTCGAAGTGGGTGTGGGACGGCTGGAGCCGATTCCGGATCAGGAGATCGCGTTCGTGGTGCGCGGCCGGATCGCCGGGAGGGCCCGGAGCCAGGACGGATTCGTGGAGCTCCCCGCGGGCGACCCGGAGTCGTACGGCCTGTTCCGGGCGACGGCGGCCGAGGGCGGCGACCCCGTGGCGGAAGTCGAGGTACGGATCGAGGTTCTTCGGCAAGGCGCCCTTCCTCTCTACCTCTTCGACGCGGACCTGCCGGACGACGATCTCGCGCGGCTCGCGCGGATCGGCGGTTCGGGTGGACCCGATCTCCTCGCCGTGCGCCTGCGCCCGGTGAGGAGCTGTGCGTGGCTGCGCGCGAGGCTCGCGTCGTTCGGCCTTCCCGAGCGTGTGGCCGACGCGAGCGCGGTGCTCGACGAGGGGGCGGCGCTCGACGTGCCGGAGGAGGCCGGCCCGGTCCGGCTGGCGCGCGTCGCGGCCCGGATGCGCGGCGCGGGGATGCCGGTTGCTGCGGTCGTCCACGGGGGCCCGCACACGCCCCGCGCGCTCGGGTTCGCCGCCTTTCGAGCGGATGAGATCACCCAGGCGCCGATGGATGCCGCACTCACTGTCGGTCCGTTGCCGCACCTCTTCGAGCCCCCCGCCCAGAGACAGACGCTCGCGTCACTCCTCGACGGCGCGACGGGAGCGGCCGCAATACCGGGCAACCGCATCGAGCTCGAGCTCGACAACCCCACGGCGCGAGGCTGGCTCCTCGACGCCATCGCGCGTGCCGAGCGGCGCATCCACTTCCAGGTCTACATGGCGCTGGACGACGACGTCGGCGCCGAGGTCGAGTCCGCGCTCGCGGCGGCGGCGGCGCGGGGCGTCACCGTGCGCGTCGTCGTCGATTCGCTGCACGGCCTCCACGGCTCCTTCGGCCTGGTGAACCCTCTCTTCTCGCGCCTCGGCGCCCGGCCCGGAGTGGAGCTCCGCGTCCTGCGTCCGGTGGCCGGCGCGCCGTCGATCGAGGACCTCAAGCAGCGCGACCACCGGAAGGTCGTCGTCGTGGACGGCGCCCTCGCGCTCGTGGGCGGACGGAATCTCTCGCACGAGTACTACACGGGCTTCGACGAGGTACGGCTCGGGCCCGATTCGCCGTGGCGCGAGGGGCCGTTGCCCGACGCCGGAGCCCGGGTGGAGGGACCGGCGGTTTCGGGGCCCCGGGGCCCCTTCCCCCGCACCGGGGCCAAGGCAGCCACCGACACCACGATCTCGGGGGCCCCGCGACAGGTGATCGCCACCGTGACCCCCCAGCAGGAGGGAGCCACCGCACCGGCCGGTGTGGTGTTGTTCCGCATCGCTGGGGTCGAGGTCGGCCGCGCCGACGTCATCGACGCCCACGCAACCCTGGACCACGTCGTCGCAGCAGGACAGCGCAACGAGGTGTCCGCGGAGTATCTCGGCGACGACCAGACACT
>CAZXSG010000283.1:0-5871 GCA_964643185.1 uncultured Holophagales bacterium | reverse complement strand
GGTGCCCGGCTCGCCCTGGTCGGGCACCGTGGCCGGCGCGTGGGGGATGCGGCGGATGCGGTCCCGCAGCTCTTCCATGCCCCGGCTGCGGCCCAGGATCTCGGGCTCTTCGCCTCCCTCCACGAGGCGCACGCGTCCGAGGGGCGCGGGCGCGGGCGGCAGCAGCTCGAGCCCTTCGAGCCGCTCCACTGTGAAGGCCGCCACCTGGAGGAGCAGCGCGGCGTCGTCGGCCGTGAACGCTCCGAGGTAGGCGCTGCTCTCGAGGTACAGGACTCCCACGGCCCGCTCCCTCCAGGAGAGGGGCACTGCGAGCACGGCCCGGAGATCCAGCCTGCGGACGCTGGCCTTGCCGGAGTAGCGCTCGTCACGGGTGGCGTCGTCCACGAGGACGGCCTCGCCGCGCGAGAGCACGTCGACCACGATGCTGCGGCTCACGGCGTGGTGGGCGACCGTGAGATCCAGCGTCTCGAGAGAGCGGGCCGCCACCACCTGGGCCTCCGTTGCACCGGGGAACGCGAACAGCACGAAGCCGCGCGTCGCGTCGAACCCGGAGAGCACAGCGTCGAGGAGCGCGCTCGAGAACGCGGCGAGAGATTCCCTCGGGGCCGCGGCGACGGCCGCGAGGAGCAGTCCGAGGCGCGCCGCGCGGAGCTGGGGCGCGAGCCGCGAGAGCTCGTCGCCGAGCTGGGACGGCGCGAGAAGGCCGCTCTCGAGCGCATGCAGCTCGGAGAGCGCCCGGGAGAGGCGCGGATCGGAAACGGCCTCCGCCAGCGATTCGAGGACCTCCCTCGCGCGGCCCGCTCGCTCCGAGAGCTCGAGGCGGTGAGCGTCGAGCGCGCCACACAGAGCGCCGAGGCGGGAAGCGTCGCGCGTCACGGGAGCCCTCCTTCCGGGAGCGTGTGGCCCCACAGCGTTCGGCTGCGCTCGACGACGCGCACGGTGCTGTCGTGGAGCCCGTACGCGAGGAGCCGGCCGTCGGGGGACCAGTCCACGGCCAGCACGGGCGCCGCGGGGGGGCCGACGGGAGCGGGGGGGCCGCCCCGCGGGGCGTCCCACCGGGGGGGCCGCTGGGCGTGGCCGCAGGACGCGAGGCGGGAGCCGTCGGGCGGGAAGGCGACCTGCTTCACCCGCGCAGCGTGCCGGCCGAGCGTCCGCGGGACGAGCTCCGGGCCCTCGGGCACGAGGACCTCGCCCGCGACGGTGCCCGCCGCCGGAAGGCCCCGCGAGGAGATCGCGAGATGCGTGAAGGCGTGCTCCGGAAAGAGGCGCGACCTCAGGACGCGGCCGCCCGGAACGTCTCGCTCGACGACGTGTCCGTATTCGGTCACGGCGAGGAGCGTGCCCTCCGGCGTGAACCCTACGCCGTAGGCCGATCCCGCTTCGGTGTCCTCGAGCGTCGAATAGAGGGGCAGGACCACCTCGCCCGAGCGCGCGTCGACGATGCCGTTGGTGTAGGCGACGAAGTCCCCCGCCGGCGAGACGTCGAGCGCGAAGCCGTTCGAGAGATCGCCCTGCGGCCTCTGCCAGAGCACCGCGAGAGTCGCGAGATCCCAGGCCCGCACACCCGATCGGAAGTCCAGCGCGACGAGCTGCTCGTCGCCAGCCCGGCGTCCGGGCGGCAGGAAGGCGAGACTCGTGACTCTCGATCCGGGCCCCTCGAGAACGGCCTTCTTTCGCCCGCTCGCGAGGTCCCACACGATGACGGTGGCGTCGTCGCCGCCCGTCGCGAGAAGCCGGCCGTCGCCGGAGAAAGCGACCGTGCGCACGGGTCCCGAATGCTCGCGCAGATCGCCCGTGCGCGCATGGCGTGCGAGGTCCCAGAACGAAACGGACCCGTCGCCGTGGCTCGTGACGAGCGCGCGCGGCGAGAGGAAGGCCAGGCTCCACACGATGGCCTCGCGCTTCAACCGTCCCGCCTTCGTGAAGCCCGGGACGTTCCAGAGGATCACGTCCTCGGCGGCCGTGGCCGCGAGGGTGCCGTCGGGCGAGAACGCCACGGCCCGGCCGTGGTCCTCGTGGGCTCTCTCGGTGTAGGCCTCTCGGGCCGGGCCTCGCCGGTCGATGAAGGTGACCGACCCGATGCCGTCGAGGCGGGCGTCCCAGCGCCCGTCCGTGGAGAGCGTGTCGCGGCTGCATTCCCAGCCGGGTGGCGGGTCCGCCTGGGAAAGCACGCGGTGGCTCGCGAGGTCGAGGCGTCCGCCATTCCGCCAGTGCACCCTGCGGCCGCTCGGGTCCATCGCGGGATACGCGTCGTCGTCGGGCAGCTCGAGGAGACGGCGGCCCGTCTCGGGCTCGAGCAGGTACGCGTAGGCGGGGCCGCTCGCGAGGAGCGAGCAGCCGTCCTCTGCGAGCGAGATGTCGTAGACGGTTTTCGGAAGGTCGATCGAGCGCACGAGACGCCCGTCCTCGAGGATGTCGAGATGCGCGGCATCGTCGGCCACGGCAAGGAGGCGTCCGTTCCCCGAGAGCTCGACGTCGAACGCGACCCGCCCTCTCACGCGGTGCTCGAAGAGACGGCTGCGGGTGGCGACGTCCCACAGGATGACGAGGCCATCTTCGCCTGCGGTGGCGAGCCGCCGTCCGTCCGAAGAGAGAGCCAGGTCCAGCACGGCCGCAGTGTGTCCGTCGGCGAGCTTGCGCGGCGCGCTCCACTCCTCTCTCACCGAGAGCATCGCCGCGAGGAGACCCGAGAGCGCGAGCACGGCCGCGACGAGCGCGAGCAGCCAGGTCGCGCCGCGGGCAACGCTGCGGATGTAGAGCCGCCGCTCCGGGCCCTCGCCGGGGCGCACGGATCGGAGCCGCCACAGATCGGCGAGGGGAATCCGCACGCCCGGATCGGATGCTGAGAGCGCGGTCCAGCGGCGAAGGAGGGCGCGGGCACGGGTGGTCTCCTCGAGAGAGGCCGCGACGAGGCGGCGCACGCGGTCGGCCAGCACGTCGTGCGCGATCTCCCACGTCTCGCCGTCGCCCTCGGGAGCGTCCACGAGGCGGGCTTCGCGGAGCGCGTCGAGCACGCTCCGCACGGCCTCGCCGCTCTCGCCACAGTGCGCCGCGAGCTGCGGCAACGCGAGCTGCTCCCGGGCCGTCTCTCCCGCGAGGGCCTCGAGCACCTGGAGCGCGAGGGCGCGCCGTCCCGTCGCGTGCAGGCTCTCCTCGAGGTGGAGCGTGAGGAGCACCTCGGCCCCGCCGGCTCTTTTGTAGCGCGCGAGATCGAACAGCGAGCGCCGCTCGATCTCCTCGCCAACGATCTGGAGCTCCACCGGGAGCACGCGGCCTTCCCGGGTCAGATCCGTGATGGCCCGCGCCACGAGCCCTTCCTCGAAGACGACGCCTGCCGACGCGAGGGAACGCTCCATCACGCGCGTGGCCTGCCCGGGCGTGAACGGGCGCAGGGTCGTGAGCCGGCTCTCGCCGAGTGGGTCCTCGAGGACGCCGGAGAGCTCCGAAGCCACGAGGTGCAGCCGGTCGGAGCGGATCGCGAGGACGGCGCGCACCGGGGAGCGCGCGCGGTCGATCTCGCCGAGCAGCTCGAGGAACGTCTCGCGATCGGGGTCGCCCCGCCGCGCGAGAAGGGTCTCGGCCTGATCGAGAAGGACGACCACGGACCTTCCGAGCGTGCGGGCGGTGCGCGTGAGAAGCGCGTGAGGCGTCTCGCCGGAGCCCTTCACGATCGCGGCCCGGCGGCAGGCTTCGCGCTCGAGAGCGTCGACGCAGGAGGACCTGTCGGTGCGCACGTAGACGGCGAGCTGCCCTTGCGCGTGGAGGCGCGGCGCGAGGCCGGCGCGCAGGAGCGAGGTCTTGCCCGAGCCGGAGTCGCCATGGAGCACCAGCACCCCGCGCTGCGACGCCGCGAGGCGCGTCCGCAGGCTCTCGGCGTCCCGGTCGCGCTCGAAAAAGCGCGCCCCCTCGGACTCGCCGAACGGAAGGAGCCCGCGAAACGCGGCACCGCCGTGCTGTGCGGCCGGAGGCAGGGTGCCGGCCTCGCGCCCGGCTGCGTCGCGGAGCCCGATCGCCACCTCGCGCGCGCCCGGACGATCCCGGCGGTCGGGACCGAGGCAGCGGCGCAGGAGGTCTGCGGCTCTCGCGGGCACGTCCGGTGGGAGCGCGACCGGAAGCCCCTCGGCGAAGGCGGTGCGAATCGCGGCCGGAGTCGAGCCGAAGGGAAGCCGGCCGGTGAGGGCCTCGAAGACGACGGCGCCGAGCCCGAAGACGTCGGACGCGGGGGAGCCCCTCTCGCCTCGGAGGCGCTCGGGCGCGAGATAGCCCGGAGTGCCGCAGGGTGTTCCATCGGCGGCCGCTCGGGAGAAGCCGAAGTCCACGAGCCGGGCGCCCGAGGGCGACACGAGGACGTTGCGGCTCGAGACGTCGCCGTGGACGACGCCCCCCGCGTGGGCCGCGGCGAGCGCCTCGGCGATGCCGGCCCCGAGAATCAGCGCCTCGGGGAGCGGGAGCGGACCCTTCGAGAGCCGCGTCGCGAGCGGCTCTCCCGGCACCAGCTCGAAGGCGATCCACGCGCGCGTGCCGTCGCGTCCGAAGTCGAACACGGGGACGAGCGCCGGGTGGGAGAGAGCCGCGACGGCGCGGGCTTCCTCGAGGGCGGCTCCGGCCTCGGATTCGCTGGGCAGCTCGACGACCTTGAGCGCGACCTCGCGGGCGAGGAGCGGGTCTTCGGCCCGATAGACGATGCCCGTCTGTCCCTCCCCGAGGGGCTCGAGGAGCCGATAGCGGCCCACCGTGAGACAGGAGACGGAGGACATGGAACGAAGTCGCTCATGATGCTCTTCGAAGCGCCCGATTGAAAAGTCCGGCAGGTCGGTGGCCATCGAGGTCGGGGGTCGGCGATCAGACCCCTCTGTATGCGGCCGGGGCGATTCCGAGGTCCTTGAGCTTCTGCTGGAGGTTCGGACGATGGAGCCCGAGGGCCCGCGCGGCCGCGGAGACGTTGCCGCCGTGTGCTTCCAGCGCTGCCGTGAGGACAGACCTCTCGAAAGCCTCGGACGCGCGCTCCTTCTGCGCCGCGAAGTCCAGCGCCGGATCCCACACTGCCATCTGTTGCTCTGTCTGTTGCGCCGTCCCCCCGCCGCGCCGCGCGCCCCGCACGTCGATGGGCAGGTCGGCGGCCGATACCACGCCGTCACGACAGAACAGTGCGGCGCGCTCCATGGCGTTCCGCAGCTCCCGCACGTTGCCGGGCCAGCGGTGCGCGCGAATCGCGTCCTCGGCGTCCCGTGCGAGCGCCAACGGTCCCCGGCCCTGCTCCTCGAGGAAGCGCCGCGCAAGAAGGATGGCGTCGTCGCCGCGCTCCCGGAGCGGCGGCAGCGCGAGGTCCACCACGCGGAGCCGGTAGAGGAGATCCTCGCGAAAACGGCCGGCGGCCACCAGCGCGGGAAGGTCGCGGTGCGTGGCGGAGACCACGCGGACCTTCACGGTCCTCGGTTTCCCGCCGCCCACGGGCTCGACGACGCCGTCGGCCAGAACGCGCAGCAGCTTCGACTGCACGGCGAACGGCATGTCGCCGATCTCGTCCAGAAAGAGCGTGCCCCCGTCGGCCTCGGGCACGCGCCCCGTGCGGTCGCGGTCCGCTCCCGTGAACGCGCCGCGCCTGTGGCCGAAGAGCTCGCTCTCGACGAGCGTTTCGGGAATCGCCGCGCAGTTGACGGCGACGAACGGCCCCGAAGCCACGGCCGAGAGCTCGTGGATCCGCCTCGCGACGAGCTCCTTGCCGGTGCCCGTCTCGCCCGTCACGAGGACGGTCGCGGAAGCGGGCGCGACGCGGGCGACGAGGTCGAGAACCTCACGCATCGCCGGCGACTCGCCGAGGAGCGGGCCCGAGAGACGCGCCCACCCGGCCTTCAGACCGCGATTTCCGGC
>CAZXSG010000282.1:2579-5871 GCA_964643185.1 uncultured Holophagales bacterium | reverse complement strand
GATTGGCCGAAGCCGATCTCGTGAGCCTGGCGCGGCGCGCGGGCACGTGGTCCGCACCGGCGCCCGTCGCCGTCGACGCGCGCTCCGAGCTCGCGCCGCGGCTCGTGACCCGTTCCGACGGAAAGGTCGTCGCGGTGTGGCAGCGCGTGAGGAACGCGGCGCTCTCCTTCGACGACCTCCGCACGACGGCCGACCTTCCGAAGCTGTGGCGCGAGATGGAGATCGTCGCCGCGCTCTACGACCCCGCGAGCGGACGTTGGTCTCCGGCAACGGCGCTCACGGACGACGCCGTACACGATCACGATCCGGTGCTCGTGAGCGTTGGCGCGCGCGTCTTCGCTCTGTGGCTCCGGGAGACGGCGGACGAGCTCGCGGGCACGCCGACGGCTCCGTCGCGCATCATGGCGCGGGAGCTCACCGGCGAGGCCTGGGGGCCCGAGCAGGTTCTGGCCGGCGGCCTCGTCGGTGTGTCGACGCCTTCCGGGGCATCCAGCGCCACAGAGGCCTCCGTGGTGTTCTCGCTTCGCGACGCCACCGACAACCTCGATCTGGGTCTCCTGAGGTTCCAGAACGGCGCGTGGTCCGCAGTGACCGCGCTGACCTCGGACGCCGCGCCCGACCAGGCCCCGCGCGTCGCCTACGGACCGGACGGCCTCTACCGCGTGCTCTGGGTGAAGGGCGAAGACCTCGTGTCGCGCAAGGCCGGTGGCGGCATCGAGACGGTGAGGACCGCGAGCTCGTCGCTCTCGTTCCTCAACACGACACTATCGGTCTCGGCTTCGGGACGCGTGATCGCCACGTGGGTCGAGCCCTCGGAGGGCAGCAGCGACGTCGTCGCGCGGATCCTCGAGCCGGGCACGTCCGCGTGGAGCGAGGACCTGCCACTCACCCGCAGCGACGGAATCGAGAGCGCCGTGACGGCGTTGCTCTCGGCCGTCGACGGTGCGGACGCCATCGAGCTCGCCGGCCTGAGCACGAGCCTCACGTACCGCACCGTGGATCAGCCGCTCGAAGGTGGCGAAACGCTCCACCTCGAGAACGTCCCGGGGCCAGGTACCGTCGACCTGTTCGCCGAGCGCGTCGTGCTGAATGTGAACCTCGCTGCCGAAACCGCCACGTACAGCCGCTCCGCGCTCACCGTCACCGGTCGCGTGCGCAACAAGGGCGGCCTCACCGTGCGCGACGCGCCGGTCTCCCTGCACGAGGGCCGCGACGCGAGCTCGCCTCCCCTGGCCTCGGGCATTCTGGCCGGAGACCTGCGACCGGGCGAGGCGCGCACGGTGACGCTCTCGTTCACGGGCTCCCCCGCCTCCGTGACCTTCGCGGTGGATCCGCTCGGCAGCCTCGGCGACAGACAGCTCCTCGACAACACCACGGTCCTCGCACTCTCCAACGCCCCTCCCGAGGCCTGTCTCCAGCTCAGTGCCCAGTCCGGCCCGGCTCCGCTCGTGCTCCACGTCGACGCGTCGTGCAGCCGGGACGAAGGCGGCGGGATCTCGGGCTTCGTCCTCGACTTCGGCGACGGCACGGGAGCGGCGGGCCCGAGCGCCACCCACACGCTCGACCGGCCCGGAACGTACCTCGTGAGCGCCCGCGTGACCGACACGGACGGCGCGGCGGCCACCGCCTACCAGGAGGTCGTCGTGGGGGCCGTGGCCGACCCGCGGCCGCTCCTGTCGAGCCACCGCCTCACGGTGCCCGTCGTGGCCAAGGCCCGCGGCCTTCTCGGCACGAACTTCGTGAGCGATCTGACCCTTCTGAACACCGATCTCGGAAACCCGCTCGTCGTCAGTGGCCTCTATCTGCCCGATGGCCGGAGCGACACGTTCGCGTTCCAGAAGACGGTTCCGCCGGGCCAGCTCCTGGCGCTGATCGACGTCGTCGCGCGGAGCTTCGGAGCCGCCTCGGGAGCCGGCTGGCTGCGCCTCGACCTCTCGACTCCCTACGCGCTCGCGTCCTCGCGTACGTACAACGACCAGCCCGAAGGCACGGCCGGTGTGGCCATTCCCGCTCTCCAGGACTCCGACGCACTGACGCCCGCGCGGTCCCGGGTCTTCCTCCAGCACGTCCGCTCCGGCTACCGCGTGAACGTCGGCTTCACGAACACGTCGAGCTCGGATTCCACCGTCACCATCGCCGCGTTCGATCGAGCGGGATCGCCGCTCGGCGAGAGGGTCTACGACCTCGCGCCCTTCCAGCACCACCAGGCGAACGCCGAGCCGCTGTTTCAGGCGGCGGGCCGGCTCGAGATGCGAGCCACCGGCAACGGTGGCCTCGGCGTCTTCGGCTATGTCACGACGGTCGACAACCTCACGGGCGACGCGATCTACCAGACCGGCGCCGACCGGCCGGCGGACGGTGGTGCCACACGCCAGATCGTTCCTTCGGTCGCACGCCTCAGGGGCCTCAACGACACCAACTGGCGCACCGACCTCCGTCTCCACAACCCCGGCGGCACCGCACAGACCCTGCGGCTCACCTTCGCGAGCGGCGATTCGGTCACGGCCATCTCGCTGCCCCTCGCCGCGGCGGAGACCGCGGCCTTCGACGATGCGGTGACGCAGCTCTTCCCCACCGTCGCGGGCGATGTCGCGGGGCTCCTCACGGTCGAGGCGCCCTCACCCGTGCTGGTGACGAGTCGGACCTACAACGTCTCTGCGGCGGGAACCTACGGTGTCGAGGTCGCGGCCCGCGGCGGCGGGGAGCTGCTCGCGCTGGGCGAAACGGGCAACCTCATCGCGCTCGCGAACGACGCCCGTTACCGCTGCAACTTCGGCTTCGCGTCCTTCGGCGACGCGCCGTCCACGGTGCGGGTCGAGGCGTACGACGCCTTTGGAACGCGGCTCGGCGAGAAGGACTACAGCGTCGGTGGGGGACGCACCACGCAGATCAGCAGGGTCTTCGAGGACCTCGGCGTCGACGTGCCGCTCGCCGCCGCCCGCCTCTCGGTCCTCGTGCTCGACGGCGGACCGGTGTACGCCTACGCCACCACGGTCGACAACCGCACCGGGGACGGCGTCTTCATCGAGGCACGGAAGTAGCGCCAGTGGCGGCCCTGCGCCGGAGCGCCACCTCGAGAACGAGCAGCAGCGCGAGAGCCCACCACACGGCGTTCTCGCCGCGCGCGGTGACGACGCGCGGCAGAGGCTCCGGCACGGGATAGCGGGCAAGCAGGGCCGAGAGCTCGGCCAGCGAGTCCGCTTCGAGGAAGGGAGCGCGCTCCCGTCGTGCGAGGACCCTGGCACGCGGCCGCCCTTCGGGCAGGAGAAACAGCGGATCCACGGGATCGACG
>CAZXSG010000282.1:0-2569 GCA_964643185.1 uncultured Holophagales bacterium | reverse complement strand
GATCGACGGTCCGTCCGCCGATCCCGGCGGCTGGCAGCTCCACGCGATGGGACGAGAGCGTGAGGGACGAGAGCCCGGGCGAGAGGTCTGCGGCGTCGGCGGCATGCCCCGCTTCGAGCCAGGCGGTGACCTCGCCGAGGATCCCGCCGTACTCGGTGCCGAGCCGCCAGGGATCAGGTGCCACCACGGCCGCGATGCGGCCCTTGCCCAGACTGCGACCCACGATCCAGCGCGCGCCATCCAACCGGCCGAGGACGAGCCCGGCAGCGGGTAGCGTCGACGGGTTCGCGGCATAGCCGAGGAAGCTCACGCGGCGGGGACCGATCTCGGCCGCGCGCGACGACGGCAGGAGGGTCTCCTCCGCGGACGAAGACGTCACGGGGAGTGGCAGGGAAGAAAGTCTCGGCACCTCACCCACGAAGAGCAGCGCGCCGCCGTCCTCCACGTAGCGGCGAAGGCGCGTTTCGCGCGCACCCGCGAGCTCCGTCGTCGTGAAGCCCGTCAGCACGATCAGGTCGACGTTCGAGAGATCACGGTCGATCCGTGTTAACGGATCGACCGTCGAGCCGCCCCGGCTCAGAACCGCGGTCGCGCCGACGCGTGTGATCCGCTCCACCGCGCCCCGCTTCGCGAGAGCCTCTCCCGCCGCACGCGCGTCCCAGCTCGGCGCGCCGGCCAGAACGAGGCGGCGCGCGTCGTGCGCCCGCGTGACGAGCGCCACCACGACCG
Source organism: uncultured Holophagales bacterium (assembly GCA_964643185.1). Classification (GTDB taxonomy): domain Bacteria; phylum Acidobacteriota; class Thermoanaerobaculia; order UBA5066; family UBA5066; genus JAEUQS01. Next base: position 1,840 of record CAZXSG010000282.1, on the reverse strand, counting down.
CGTCGATGGCAGATCCCACCGAGGCCTTCACGAGCACGAACGACACGCCCTCCGTCACGGCGCGCACTGGGACGGCGATGCTCACGACCTCGCGCTCCGCAGCGATCCGCCGCGTTGCCTCGGACGCCGGTCCGCTCGTGGATCGCGCCACGAGCGTCACGTCGCGACCGGCGGCGCGGCGCACGTCGAGGAGTACCCGCAACTCTCCCGCCTCCCCGGCGCGCACCTCTGATGGAAGCTCCCACGAAAGGACGTCGACACGGGGACCCTCGAGGACGAAGGCGTTCGCAGAGGGCGTGGAGGCCCGAGCGGTGAGAACGCACGGCCGCGCGGCGCCGGGTTTCACGCAGTCGTCGTCCGGGACCTCCCCCGGCAGGCCCGCGCTCGCGAGCACGGCGCGCCGCACGTCGACGTGGCGCGTGAACGTGCCGTCGAGCGCGAGGAGCGAAACGAGCCCCACCACGAGCGCGAACGGAACGAGCGCGCGCCATCCCTCGCGCGGAACGTCGAGGACGCGCAGCAGCAGTGCGACGAAGAGCAAAGTGAAAGGCAAGCGGGACGCGCTCGCGGGCTCCGGCACCTTCCCGAGGAGCGTGCCGAACGAAAGCTCGCGATCGGAGAGCGCCGGCACCTCAGGAGCGGGCTCCCGAGTCACACGGGTCTCGACTCTCCCGTCTTCGCGCGGGTACGTACCGGGCGCCACGTCCGCGATGCCGGCTGGCACCTCGGAAACCGCCACGCGACCGGCCGCGAACAGCACGACGCGGGCGAGCGAGACGAGCGCAGGCCCGTGCGCCCACCGACCCAGATCCTCGTCGGTCGCGGCCACGAAGAGGATCTGTCCGCGCCGGCCGAGAACAGGCGCGACGAGGGGCTCCAGCGAACCGTCCAGCGTGAGACCCGAACCGAGGTCGAGAGCGGGCGTTCCGGCCGCGAGAGCCGCGTCCTCGGACAGCCGTACGGAACCGGCCGGACCGGCTCGCGCAAAAAGCGTTCCAGCCCCGGTGACCGGAACGAGAACGAATCCCTCGCGGCCCTTCGAGTCCTCGGGTGAGTCGACGACAGCCACGTCGCCGCGCCCGCCGCCCAGGCCCTCCGAAGCGACCTCGAGAGCGGCCGCCCACAGTCGCGCCGCAGGAGTCTTTCCGAGGAGCTCGATGCGCGACGTGCCGGGCTCGAAAACGGCCGGCGTCACCGCCTTCGATACGGCCTCCGTCCGAACGAGACGGAGATTCCGCAGCCCATCAAAGAGATCCCGCCGCTCGGCGAACCGCGACACGACGAGCGCGTCGCCGTCTCCAGCATTGATCTCCCGCGCCGCGCGAACGAGACACGCCATGTACGCGGCCGAGCAGCTCGAAAGGGTTCGCCGCGCCCGCTCGATCGACTCGAGCGACCTCGGGCTCCCCACCACCTCGGGACGCTCGCCCTCGAACGTCATCGCGACGGCGATCCCAGGCGAGCCTTCGGCGAGGGCCTTCACCGCGTTCCAGTGGGCGGCGCCGGGCTCGACGAGAACGGCCAGCGGAGGCGGGGTATCCCGCCGAGAGAGGATGAGCGCCAGCGCAACGAGGACGAGCGCCAGAACCCGCAGCGCCCAGCGGAACGGATCCTCGAGCGGGCATGGGACGAGAACGCCAACCCGTTCACGAACGCGATCCGCGTCACGATCTCCTCCCTCCGGCGCAAGCTCGGCGAGCCATGGGTCATCGGGACGATGCCCGGCATCGGCTACCGCATGATCGGGCCCGGCGGCGTGGACTACCCGCGATGACCGCCGCGACCCGCGGGCGCCATCGTCTTCCACTCCGCCCCCGCTTCGCGCTCGTCCCGCCCTGGC
>CAZXSG010000281.1:3750-5892 GCA_964643185.1 uncultured Holophagales bacterium | reverse complement strand
ACGACGACGAAAACGTCGGCCTGCTTCGCCTCGAGCCACGCGAAGGATTCGTCCGTCGAAAGCGTCACGGGCTGGAACGTCTCGAGGCCCAGCTCCCGCGCGACGGGAATCACCGCGGGCTCCTGCAGCTTCTTCCCGCGGCCCGCGGGCTTCGCGGGTTGCGAGACCACGCCGACGAGCTCGTGACCCGCGGCGAACAGGCTCCGGAGTGAGGGAACGGCGAAGTCGGGGGATCCGAAGAAAACGATGCGCACGCAACCGGGAGTCTACGGACTACGCCGCTTCCCCGGTGGGGGGCCTGGGGGGATCGAGAAACCCCCAGGATCAGAGTCTGGCGTCGACTTCCTGGAAGTAGCCGGGGTCGACGAGCACGTCGCGGCTCTTCGAGCCGCCCACCGCGGGGCCCACGATGCCGTCCCGCTCGAGCATGTCCATGAGCTTGCCGGCGCGGGAGAACCCGATCTCGAGCCGCCTCTGGAGGAACGAGATCGAGGCCATGCGCTCGCGCACCACGAGGCGCGCGGCCGTGTCGAACATGGGGTCCGCGTCGTCGGACGACGACTTGTTGCTGGCCGCCGCGGCCGCTGCCGCCTCGGCCTCGCGGTCGGCGATGACGCTCGTGTCGTAGATGGGCTTCCCCTGCTTCTTCAGGAACTTGCAGATCTCCTTGGTCTCGTCGCCGCCGATGTAGCCCGCGTGGACGCGCATCAGCGTCGACGTGCCGGGCGCGAGGAACAGCATGTCGCCCTGGCCGAGGAGAGCCTCCGCGCCCATCGAATCGAGGATGGTGCGCGAGTCGATCTTCGTGCGCGTCGTGAACGCGATGCGGCACGGGAGGTTGGCCTTGATGGTGCCGGTGATGACGTCGACCGAGGGGCGCTGCGTCGCGAGAATGAGGTGGATGCCGGAGGCGCGCGCCTTCTGCGCGAGCCGCGCGACCGATTCCTCGATCTCGCGCGGGGCGGTCATCATGAGGTCCGCGAGCTCGTCGATCACGATGACGATGTACGGCATCGGCGGGATCACGGCGTCCTCGCCCTCGCCTCCGCCCACGGCCTTCACGACCTTCTCGAACGTGGCCCCCAGCTTCTCCTTCACCTCGGCCACGGCGTCGGGATCCTTGATGGCCGCGTTGTACTGCTCGATGTTGCGGACGCCCGGCCAGCCCGAGAGGAGCTTGTAGCGGCCCTCCATCTCGTCCACGGCCCACTTCAGCGCGTTCGCGGCCTTCTTGGGCTCGGTGATGACCGGCACCAGGAGGTGCGGGATGTCCTCGTAGTCCTTCATGTCGTTCATCTTGGGATCCACGAAGATGAACTTCACCTCGTCGGGCCGCGCCTTGTAGAGGATCGACGTGATCATCCCGCCCACGCCCACGCTCTTGCCCGCGCCCGTCTGGCCGGCCACGAGAAGGTGCGGCATGCGCGCGAGGTCGGCCACGATGGGCTCGCCGTGAACGTCGATGCCGAGACAGAGCGTGAGGAGCGACGGCGTCTTCTGGAACTTCTCGGTCTCGATCACGTCGCGGAGCGCGATGAGGTCGCGGTTCTTGTTGGGCACCTCGATGCCCACCGCGGCGCGGCCGGGAATGCGCTCGATGCGAACCTTCTCGGCCGCGAGCGCGAGCGCGAGATCGTTCTCGAGGCTCGCGATTCGGGCGACCTTCACGCCCGCCGAAGGCTTGAACTCGTACACGGTGACGACCGGACCCGGGGTGTACGCGTCCACGATGCCTTCGACGCCGAACTCCAGACACTTCGAGGTGATGAGCTCCATGGTGGCGCGGAACTCTTCCTTGTCCTTCTCGCGATCCCGCTTCGGCGCGGGACGCAGGAGCCGCACCGGCGGGAACACCCAGCCACCCGCGTCGCGCGGGAGCGGGAACGGAAGCACCTTCTGCTCGGGGTCTTCCTTCCTCGTGAGGAGGGCCGGTCGCGCGACCTGGATCGGGCGCGGCTCTTCGCGCTGAGGCGCGGGTGGCATCGGAGTCGACACCGGAATCGGCGCGACGTCCTCGCCTGCCGGCGAGAGGTCGATCTCGGCGAGCGCGGAGGCCGTCTTCGAATGAGCTGCGGGCTCGCTCAGCGGGATGGAAGAGACGTCGAGGGGCCGGGATTCGGGAGCCTTGCTGGGAAGAGCCGC
>CAZXSG010000281.1:0-3740 GCA_964643185.1 uncultured Holophagales bacterium | reverse complement strand
CGGGGCGGTGTTGGTGTTGGGTTTCGGGGGGGCGGGCGCCAGCCTGGGCCGCGGGCCGCGGGGAGACGCTCATCGGCAGGACGGGCGCGGGAGACGTCGCCCGGGTCTTCCGGATCGAGAACCCGCCGCGCCCCGTCTTCTCCTTGACGCGCAGCGCCGAGACCGACGGGATGTAGAACACCTCGGCCTCGGGCCCGGCGTCCTCTGCTTCCTCCGGCTCGCGCTCGCGCCTCTCGGCGTCTTCGCGGGCCCTCTCGAGGTGCTTCTTCACCACGTCGCGGCGGAGCTCCTCCTTGAGCGCCACCTCGGCCTTGCGGGCCCTCTCGAGGCTGCGGACCTGCCACCAGGCCGAGAGCTTGGTGAGAAAGAGCTTCGTGGCGTCGCCCAGCGAGAGCGAGGTCGTGAGAAGCCCGGCGATGAGCACGCTCGCGAGGAGCACGAGCGTCGCTCCCGGAAAGTTCAGCGCGGAGACCAGCGCCGCGGCGATGCGGTCGCCCACGAACCCGCCCCCCGAAAGTCCGCCGCCCAGGAAACGCGGCCGCCCGAAGGCGAGGTCGGCGAGGGGCGCGAGGGTCAGCATGAGGAGCGCGATCCCGAGCCCCTTCGTCGCCCAGGCGGTGATGGGCCTTCCCACGAAGCGGCGGAAACCCGAGGCCAGAAGGACGAGCGGAACGAGGCCCGAGGCGAATCCGAAGAACTGGATCGCCCCGTCGGCGAAGCTCGCACCCACGCGGCCCGCCCAGTTGCCCGGCCGCGCCGCCGGATCGCCGACCGCCGAGAAGAGCGACGGATCGTTGGGGTCGTACGTGAGGAGGGCCGCCAGGAGGAGCAGCCCCGAGACCATCACGAGGATTCCCAGGAATTCGTCGCGGCGCTTCACGAGGGCCGAGACGGGCTCCTTGGGGCGGCTGGCGGACGGAGAGGCTTGTGCCATCGAGTCCTTGCTCACGCGGGCGGGAACGCCACGAGCAGAAGCCCGAGGAACCCGCAGTAGATGGAGAAGATGGAGAGCTTCATCGCGATGATCACCTTCTGGATCACCGCGACGGCGAAGTAGCCGACGACGGCCGCGACCGAGATGCCGACGACGTAGACGATCAGGTGGTCCCCCATCGAGAACGCGGACGGGTCGTGCTTCAGCGCGGAGAGGGTCTCGACCCCGGCGGCCGCGAGAATCGTGGGGATCGAGAGCAGGAACGAGAACTCCGCGGCCGCGCGGCGCGAGAGGCCGCAGAAAAGCCCCACGGAGATGGTGTTGCCCGAGCGTGAAAGACCGTGGAAGACGGCAGACGCGGCCTGGAGGAGGCCAATGGCCGAGGCGTCCCGTGTGCGCACCTCGTCGAGCTCACGCCCACCGTTCCCCCGCTCCTGGCCCACGCGCTGCGCGAAGAACAGGAGGATCGACGTGCCGAGGAGCGCGAACCCGATGCGCCGGAAGTCGGACATGCCTTCCACGGCCAGCTTCTTGAGCGGCAGCGTCACGAGCCCCGTGAGGGCGACGGCCAGGAGCAGCAGCCCCACGAGCCGAAAGGCCAGGCGCCGTTCCTCAGGGTCCTTCGAGAAGATTCCCCGAAACGTCCTCGCGAGGCGCTCCCTCAGGAACACGACGACGGCCACGAGCGTGCCGAGGTGCAACAGGGGGTCGAAGAGGAGCCCCGGCCGCGAGAAACCCGGCAGGAAATGCTGGGCCAGCGCCAAGTGCGCCGTGGAGGAAATCGGCAGGAACTCGGTGAGCCCCTGCCCCAGGCCCAAGAGGGCCGCTTGCCACACGGTGACCGACATCGCGGAATTGTACCAAGGCGGGATTCCGGTAAACCCGCTCCGGGAGCGGTCGCCCGCGGGGCGGGAGCGGCCCCGATCAGCCCGGCGTCGCGGCGAGCGGTTTCAGCACGGCTCCCAGCTGGCGGAACACGTCGAGCCCCAGCTCCTCGGCGCGTACCGTTTCGAGCAGCCCGAGGGCCGCGATCGCGGCGCGCGTCTCCTCGCGTCCGTAGCGGGCGGTGAGGCCGTTGAGGAGCGTCTTGCGGCGCGTGAGAAACGCCGTGCTCGCGATGGCGAGGGCGTCCGGCGTCCCCGGTTCGGCCGGATGCGGCTCGAGGCGCAGCACGCTCGACCACACCCGGGGGCGGGGGGTGAAGCTGCCGGGCGCGACGTCGAAGAGCAGCCGGGCCTTCGCGTAGGCCCCGACATCGAGGGAGAGAAAGCCATACGCGTCGTCGCCGGGCCGGGCGGCGAGGCGCTGCCCGACCTCCTTCTGCACCATCACGACGAGGCGCGAGAAGAGGCCCGACCTCACGAAACCGCGGATGAGAGGCGTGGCCGATTCGTACGGAAGGTTCGAGACGAACGGCACGGGCGGCGAGACGCCGGCCGCAGTCAGCGCCGACGCGACGTCGGCTTCGCGGGCATCGGCGCGATGCAGGAAAAAGCCGGCTCCCGAGCACTCCGCTTCCAGCTTCGCGGCGAGCGCGTCGTCCAGCTCGAACGCCACGACCCGCACACCCTTCACGAGGAGCGGCTTCGTCAGCGCGCCACGGCCCGGGCCGACCTCGACGACGGTGTCCCCCGCGGAGACGCCGAGCGCGTCCACGATGCGGTGCACGACGGCAACGCTCGTGAGGAAGTTCTGGCCGAGGCGCGGACGGCCTTTTCGCATGCCGGCACGGTACCAGCGCGTGGAGGGACCGGGTAGGCCCTGCTAGGATTCCCGTGCAGGCCTCGCAGGCCCCAGATCCAGAAAGGATCCCTTCATGTCCGAGAACGTCATCGAGCTCACGGAATCCACCTTCGACGCCGCCATCAATGGCGACAAGCCCGTCCTCGTGGACTTCTGGGCCGTCTGGTGCGGACCCTGCCGCCAGGTCGCTCCCATCGTCGAGGCGCTGGCCGCCAAGTGGGGCGCCCGCGCCACGGTCGCGAAGGTCAACATCGACGACCACGGCGCCATCGCCGAGCGATACGGGATCATGTCCATCCCGACCCTCATGCTCTTCAAGGGCGGTCAGGTCGTGGAGCGCATGGTCGGTCTCGCCCCGCAGGCGACGCTCGAGCGGAAGTTCGAGCCGCACATCTCGGAAGCACCCGCCGAAGCCGTCAAGTAGGCTAGTTTCCGGAAGGGGGCTTCTCTTCGGGACCCGCGAGGATTTTCTTCGCGATGGGCCCCTCGGGCCCCTCCTTGTAGAGCACCCTCACCCTCGCGCCGCGTTCGGGCGTGATCGAGAGCTCGGTCGCCGAGTCGATCTGTATGGCGCGCCCCTGTCCGCCCGGCTCGGCCAGCACGATGAACTGCCCCGGGTGATAGTCCAGGCAGGCCCCCGCCGCGCGAAGGAATTGAGGCGGAGTGGGCGTCGGGATCGGCGTGGCTTTCCGCTTCGCCGGCGCGGCCTTCCTCGTTGGCTTCCTGGCCTTCGGGGTCGCCCTCTTCTTCCTCTTCGAGGCCGTCGGGGTCTTCGTCGGGGCCTTCCTGGCGGCCGCGCTCGCCGCGCGCGGCGCTCCGGCCACTGGCGGGCTCCAAAGGAGCGGCGCCCCGAAGAGGACGAACACCAGAATCGCGACTCCCCGTCTCATGGCGCCGGAGGATAGCGCGTCAAACGGCGCATCCGCGGCCGGGCATCGCACTTGCAGTGACCCGGTTCGAGCAAGGGGAGGTGTCAGACAGGCGCCCCGCTTTGCGTTCGCTTCGGAAGCCCAAGGCGAAGCAAAAAACCAAGACGAACCGGAGCGCGCATGACCCTGACCCC
>CAZXSG010000280.1:0-5908 GCA_964643185.1 uncultured Holophagales bacterium | reverse complement strand
GGCTCGCGGGCCCGCTTCTCGGGCCGACGCTTCGCCGACGCAGGCTCGGGAGGGCGGGCCGCGACCTCCCGCTCGGGCTCCGGCCGGCTGCGCTCGAGGCGGCGGTTCCGGGCCAGGAGCACGAGCACCGGCGTGCCGATGGTGGCCAGAGCGAGGAGGAGCCGGAACCAGAGCGTGCGGTACCACGGCGGGAGCACCCGGATCGCGAGGGACGCGCCACCTTCCTCGCTGAGGGATCCCTCCGGGATCCCCGCCCGCGCCGCGACGACGCGGAACCGGTAGCTACCCGGCGGAAGGTTCGTGTACGTGGCCCGCCGGTTCTTCCAATCGGTCTCGATCCAGTCCTCGTCGAAGCCCTCCATGCGGTACGCGTAGCGCACGCGGTTGGGGTTCCGCGGCACGAGCGCCGAGAAGGAGAGCGCGAAGACGGTCTCTTTCGGCGAGAGCGTCAGCAGCGGAAGAGACGCCACCTGCTGCTCGAGACGACCACCGGGCGAAACGGGTACGGGCCGGTTCGCAAGGAGCAGCTCGGTGAGCACGACCTTCGGCGGTGCGGTCTCGGCCACGAGATCGGAGGGAGCAAAGACGCTGAGCCCTCCGGGCCCTCCGAAATACAGGCGGCCGCTCCGGCCCGCGTGCCAGGCGCCCCGCGAGCCCACGTCGGACTGCAGGCCGTCGGCCCTGCCGAACACGGTGATGCGGGAGGCTGCGGGGTCGTAGCGGTGGAGGCCGCTCGGGGTGGGGAACCAGAGCCGTCCCTGTGCGTCCCGCGCCACGCCCAGAACGAGCCGGCTCGCGAGCCCCGCGGCCTCGACGAGCGCGCGTCCGCCGCCAGTCGCCGGGTCGTACTGCACGAGACCGCCGTCGCCGGTGCCGATCCAGAGCGTGCCGTCCTGCGCTTCGAGGAGGCCGTGGACGAAGCCCGTGCCCAGCATCGCGAGAACACGCTCTTTGGGCACGACGCGCTCGACGGTCGCCTCACCGGAGCGGAGGACGTTGAGGCCCGCGTAGGTTCCGATCCAGATGCGGCCCGCGCGGTCCTGGAACAGCGTCTCGACGGAGTCGTTGCTCAGCGACCGTGGATTCCCGGCCTCGTGATGGAACGCCTGGAACCGGAAGCGAGACGGATCGCCGTCGCCCTCCTCGAGACGGTAGAGACCCTCGTACGTCCCCACCCAGATCGCGCCCGCGGAGTCTTCGAGGAGCGAGAGCACCGTGTCGTTCTGGAGCTGGGCCTCGGCTCCGCGCTTGCCGCGAAACGTCACGAAGCGGTCCGTCCCGGGCGCGAGCATCGCGAGGCCGCCCCGAACCGTTCCCACCCAGATCCTCGAGCGCCGATCCTCGAGGAGCGCGTAGACGTTCTCGGACGCGAGAGCCGCGGGGTCCTTCCCGGCCGGGTCCGCGTGGAAATGCTTCACGGTGGGCGGGTCGAACGGCCCCGTTCGGGGCGTGATGCGCGTGAGGCCGCTTCCCGTGCCCACCCAGATGCGGCCCGCCGAGTCCTCGAGGACGGCCGCGACCGGAGGCTTCGGGAGGAGCGTCGGTTCCGACGGCCGGTGCCGGTAGAGCGCGAGGCGTTCGGTCGCACGATCCCAGAGGGCGATCCCGTTCTGGCCTTCGGCAATCCAGAGAGTCCCCTGGCCGTCGTCGAGGAGCTGGCCGGCCGAAGGGCTCTGGAGGCTCGAGGGATCCAGCAGGTCGGGTTTGTGGTGGAGGAATCGCGGCGTTTCGCGCAAGCGCTCCTCGCGCAGCAGACGGCCGAGCCCGCCGTCCGCGGTTCCGAACCAGAGGTCTCCGGCGGAGTCCTGCACGATGTCCGTCACGACGGAGCCGCCGGGGCTCCGGGGATCGTCGAGCGGGAAATCGAACCTCTGGAAGCGCGGCGTGGCGCTCGGGAGCTCCGAGCGAGGAAGGCGGGAGAGTCCGCCGCCTCCCCACGTGCCGATCCACAGATCGCCGCCGTCGTCCTGCAGGAGGGAGTAGACCTCCTCGTCGTTGATCGCGACGGGGTTCTGCGGGTCCTGGCGGAAGACGTCCCACGCGGAGGCTCCCGGCTTCCGCCGGTGAAGCCCCTTCTTGGTGCCCACCCAGAGCGTGCCCGAGGAGTCCTCGAGCACGCTCGAGACCCGTTCGTTGGTCAGATCGCCGGACGCCGTGCCGGCCTTGGAGTTCCGGAAACGGGGGAGCGCCGGGATGCCGTCCGCGAGGTCGAGCTCCGAGAGACCGCCCTTGGTGCCCACGTAAAGCCGCCCGCTGGCTCCCTGATGCAGCGCGTACACGCGGTCGTGCGCCAGGCTCTGGAGATCCTTGGGCTCGCTGCGGAACGTCCGGAACGTCTCCGTGACGGGATCGAAGACCGTGATTCCGGCGTTCGCCGTCCCGATCCAGATGTTCCCCTTCCGGTCCTCGAGGAGGGCCTGGATCGAGTTGTCGGGCAGGCCCCGTCCCGAATCGTCTCTCAGGAACCAGCGGAAGTCATGCCCGTCGAAGCGGTTGAGACCCCGGTCGGTGCCGATCCAGACGAATCCGGACCGGTCCTTGAGGAAGCAGGACACCTCGCTGTGGGAGAGGCCGTCCGCCACCCCGAGGCGGCGGACGCGGAAGCGCTCGTCCTGCGCCGCGAGCGGCTCACTGGCGATCGCGGCCAGAAGGCCGAGCGACGCCAGAGGCCGCAACCAGGAGAGGGGACGGGGTGGCCGAGACATCGTTCGTTTCGTCAATGCTATCCTCGCGCCGCTTCGGCACTTGCAAAAGCACTCCGCAAGGGGTTTCACACCATGAGCAAAGCAGGCGAAAAATCGCGCGCTGGGGTGACCCAGGTCGAAATCTTCGGTCAAACGTACTCGGTACGGGCGGCCGGGGACCCGGCGTACATCGAGGAGCTCGCCCAGTTCGTGGACAAGCGGATGCGCGAGGTGGCCGACCATGCCCCGACGGTCGATACCACCAAGATCGCGATCCTCACCGCTCTCAACATTTCCGACGAGTTTCACCAATTCCGGTCGAAGGCCCAGGAGGGTGATCCGGGTCGGTTCGCGCAGCGCGCGTCCCGCCTCGTTGAAAGACTGGATGAGATCCTGAAAACAGTTCCACGGGGGAGCTCCCCCGGACCCGAAATGGTTGGCACCCTGCGCGGTGCGTGAATGGGCACGACGTTCTTGAACCGATATATGAATCCAGAGGTCTCCAAAAATCCGGCCGCCCTGTGATGCCTCCCGGTCCCGGCTCCGCCGGCACCCCGAGGAACTAATGGACTGCCCCGGAGGTCTCGTGCTCCCTGAAAGCGGGTTCAAGACAAAACGCCCACACGGCCGAGGCGGGGGCCTTTCGTAGAGGTCCTCGGAAGTTCAGGCTCTCATCGAGTCTTTCAACGGTCCGGATCGCCCCTAAGGAAGAAAAGAAAGGGGTTACTGGACCCGTGGAAATCATCGCCGTCGTCATCGGCGCGCTTCTAGCGGCGGCCGGGCTGGTCTTCTTCGTCATCGCGACGAAGGCCCGCACCAAGGCCAGCCAGGCGGAAGCCCTCGCCGAGCTCGAAGCCCGAAAGATCATCGAAACCGCCCGCCTCTCTGCCGAATCGCAGATCAAGAAGGCTCAGGCGGAAGCGACCCAGACCGACCTCGACGCCAAGAAGCGGGCGCTCGAGGCCAAGGAGGCCGTCGACGCCGAGCTGGCGCGGCGCCGCCACGAGCTCACGGAGCTCGAGAAGCGCCTCCTCACGAAAGACGAATCCCTCGAGAAGAAGATCGCGAACCTCGAGAAGCGCGACCAGGACAGCGAGAACCGCGCCGCGAACCTCGTCAAGAAAGAGAAACGCGTCGAGGAAATCACCGAGCAGGCCGAGGCCGACGCGAAAGCCCTCGTCGGCGAGCAGCGCGCCAAGCTCGAGAAGATCGCCCAGCTCACGGCCGATCAGGCCAAGCGGGACCTCATCCGAGAGCTCGAGAACGAGGCCCGCCTGGATGCCACCGCCAGCGTGCGCCGCATCGAGGAAGAGGCCGTCGAGGGCGCCAACCAGAAGGCCAAGCGCCTCCTCTCCATGACCATCCAGCGCATGGCGTCGGAGCACGTCGTGGAGAACACCGTCTCCGTGCTCGACCTCCCGAGCGACGACATGAAGGGCCGGATCATCGGCCGCGAGGGCCGCAACATCCGCGCGGTCGAGGCGGCCACCGGAGTCGACGTCATCATCGACGACACTCCGGGCGCAATCCTCCTCTCCTCGTTCGACCCCATCCGCCGCGAGGTCGCCCGCCGGGCGATCGAGCGCCTCCTCACCGACGGCCGCATCCATCCCGCCCGCATCGAGGAAGTCGTCGAGAAGGTCCGTTCGGAGCTGTGGGAGCACCTCAAGCAGGTGGGCGAGGCCGCGGCCTACGAAATGGGCATCGCGGATCTGCACCCCGAGCTCATCAAGTACCTCGGCCGCCTCAAGTTCCGCACGAGCTACGGCCAGAACGTCCTCCAGCACTCCTTCGAGGTCGCCTGGGCGGCCACGCACCTCGCGAGCGAGCTGGGCGTCAACGTGGCCGTCACCAAGCGCGCGGGCCTCCTCCACGACATCGGCAAGGCCATCGACCGGGAGCAGGAGGGCACGCACCTCGAGCTCGGCCGCATGCTGCTCAAGAAGTTCGGCGAGAGTGAAGCCGTCATCCACGCCATGGAGTGCCACCACGGCGACTACGAGCCGCGCACCATCGAGGCCGTCCTCGTGACCGCGGCCGACGCGATCTCGGCCGCGCGCCCGGGCGCCCGCCGCGAGATTCTCGAGACCTACGTGAAGCGCATGGAAAAGCTCGAGAAGATGACCGAGGGGATGAAGGGCGTCGAGAAGACGTTCGCCATCCAGGCCGGCCGCGAGCTGCGCGTCATCGTGGACGCCAAGAAGATCAACGACGACGACTGCCTCTGGATGTCCAAGGACCTCGCCAAGCGAATCCAGGCCGAGCTGCAGTACCCGGGCCAGATCAAGATCACGGTCATCCGCGAGACGCGCGCCGTCGACTATGCGAAGTAACGCATGAAGGTTTTGTTCATCGGCGACGTGGTGGGGAAGCCCGGGCGCAAGGCGCTCGGGCTCCTCGAGAAGCTCATCGCCCGCGAATCCATCGACTTCACGATCGTGAACATCGAAAACGCCGCGGGCGGCTTCGGCGTCACCGCCGAGGTCTTCGCCGACCTCTCCAAGCTGCCGATCGACATCTTCACGTCGGGCAACCACATCTGGGACAAGCGCGACTTCGTTCCGCTGCTCGACGACCTCGAGAACCTGCTCCGTCCGGCCAACTATCCGCCCGGGAATCCGGGCCACGGCTGGGCGATCCAGGAGACGGCTTCGGGCGTTCCCGTGGGCGTTCTCAACCTGCAGGGGCAGGTGTTCATGGTCAACAACGACTCACCGTTCCGGGTGGGCGACACCTGCTTTGCCGAGATGAAGGCGAAGCGGCCCGATCTCAAGGTCGTCGTGGTGGACATCCACGCCGAGGCGAGCTCCGAGAAACAGGCCATCGGCTGGTACTTCGACGGCCGCGCGGCGCTCGTCATCGGCACGCACACGCACGTTCCCACCGCGGACGCGAAGATCCTGCCGGGCGGCACGGCCTACCAGACCGACGCGGGAATGACCGGCGCTTACGAGGGCATCATCGGCTTCACGCACCAGCCGATCCTCGAGAGGTTCCTCTACCAGACGCCCCGCAGCATGGAGACGGCCTCGCGCGACGTGCGCATGTGCGGCGCCATCGTCGACGTGGACGAGACGACGGGGAAGGCCCGGAGCATCACGTCGATCCAGGAAAAGCTGGGATAGGTCTCAGAACCTCAGAGAGAGGCAGCCCAGGCCGCCGTCCATCCTCCGGAACTCCGACATGTCGAGCGTGACCACGGTGTCCCCCGAGGTTCGCACCAG
>CAZXSG010000279.1:0-5919 GCA_964643185.1 uncultured Holophagales bacterium | reverse complement strand
AGGACATCGAGGTTGAGCAGGGTCTCGGGGTTCACGCCGGGCAGGTCGGTCGTGGGCGAGCCCGTGCTTCTGAGACCCATCGGGTAGACCGGCACGTCGATGCCCTCGAGGATCTGCGTGAGCCCCTCCCGCGACAGCTCCGACGCGTTGTCGATGCCATCGGTGAGAAGAATGATCACGCGGGCACCGTTCCGCCCGAGGAGCGTGCGGTCGGGCATGCGCGCGAGCGCGTCGAAGAACGCCGTGCGGCCCCAGGGCTTCGTCTCGACGATGCCGCGGTACAGCTCCTCGGCATCCTCGGTGAACGGGACGACGAGCCGTACCTCGCCCATCGAGAAAACGTAGAGCGTGAAGTCGTCGCCGGGCTTGCGCGCGTCGAGGAGAGTCCGTATCGCGGCGCGGGCGCCGTCCATCTTCCCGAGGAGCGCCATGGAGCCCGATCCGTCGAGGAGGATGGTGAACGACACGGGCACGTCGTCGACGCGCTCGAAGAGGTCGGTCTTCACGGCCTCACCGTCCGAGAGGAGCGTGATGTCCTTCTCGCCGAGATCGCGCAGGGCGACGCCGTTGCGGTCGAGGATCGTCATCGGCACGAGGACGTAGCCCACGGAGACGGTCGCCACCGTCCGTGTCTCGTCGTCCTTCTTCGGAGCGGGTGGCCTGGGGACCGGGGTCTTGGCCACGGGCGGCGGCTCGAGCGGCAGCACCCTCACGGGTTCCGGGGGAAGCTGCTGCTGAGGCGTGGCCTCGACCGCCGGTTTGCCGAAGCCCCCCGTGAGGGCCTGGGCCTCCGCCGGCGGGCCGGAGATCGAAAGGAGCGCTGCGAGCGCGAGCGGGAGGGACCAGCCCTTCACGCGGAGACCAGCGGCAGCCGGAAGAAAAAGCGCGCCCCGTGATCGATCTCGCTCTCGACGGAGAGGTCACTGCCCATGAGCTTGACCAGCTGGCGCGAGATGAAGAGACCCAGCCCGGAGCCACCGAACTTCCGCCCGGTCGTCGCGCCCTCGGCCTGCACGAACCGCTCGAAGATCGCGGCCTGCCGCTCCTTCGCGATGCCGATGCCGTCGTCCACGACCTCGAGGTCCACGTGGCCCCCGTGCGGGATCGCCTTCATCACGACGTGTCCGTCCTCGGGCGTGAACTTCACCGCGTTGCCCACGAGGTTGATGAGCACCTGTTTGAGCCGGCCCGCGTCCCCGCGCACCGTGAGGCCCAGCGGACGGAATTCGGAGAGGGAGACCTTCTTGAGCTGCGCGAGCGGCATCTCGAGCGTCATCACCTCTTCGAACACTTCGTCGAGCGAGACGTCTTCGAGCTCGATTTCCATCATTCCCAGGTCCAGCTTCGTCACGTCGAGAACATGGCCGATCATCTCGAGGAGCCGCCGGCCGCTCGCGTGCGCCCTCACGAGGAACATCCTCTGCTCGGCCGGGTCCTCGACGGTGCCTTCCAGGATGAGCTGCAGGAACCCGAGAATCGAGGAAAGCGGTGTGCGGAGCTCGTGCGAGAGGTTCGCCACGATCTCGGTTCTCTCGCGGACGCGCTCCTCGGTTTCGTGGCACGTGGCCTCGAGCTCGGAGACGCGCGCGACGAGCGCCTGGATCAGCCGGTCCCGCTCGTCGAGACTCTCCCCGGAAAGACGCGCGGCGCGCCGCCGAATGTCGCTCGGGACCCGCGTACGGGCAGCGTCGTCGCTCATGCTCCCCCGCTCATTCTAGGGCGTTCGTGACGAACGTCCTGTGACGGGGGGCAAGCAAAAAGCCCGCCGTTCGCACAGCGGGCTCTCTCTTACGTCCGGAGAATGAATCAGGTCAGATGAAGTCGGACTGGGAGAAGAAGTACGTGACCTCGCGGGCGGCGTCGGCCGGAACGGCGGAGCCGTGGGCCGCGTTCGCCTCGATGGACTGACCGAACTCCTTGCGGATCGTGCCGGCGTCGGCCTTGGCGGGATCCGTCGCGCCCATCACGAGGCGCCAGTGGGCGACGGCGTCCTCGCGCTCGAGCACCATCACGTAGATGGGCCCCGAGATCATGTAGGAGACGAGAGCGGGGAAGAACCCGCGGGCCGCGTGCTCGGCATAGAAGCCCTCGGCCTCGGCCTTCGTCATCGGGGGCTTCTTGGGCGCCACGATGCGGAAGCCCTCGGCCTCGATGCGGGCCAGGATCTTCCCGGCATGGGTGCCCGCAACCGCGTCGGGCTTGATCATCGCGAACGTTTTCTCGAGAGACATGAGGCTCCTTACTTTCCCAGAACTTTCTTGAGGGTCTCGCCCATGAGCGCGGGCGACGGCACCACGTGGATGCCCGCCGCGGTCATGGCCGTCAGCTTGTCCTTGGCGGTGCCCTTGCCGCCCGAGATGATCGCGCCGGCGTGGCCCATACGGCGTCCCGGAGGCGCCGTCTGGCCCGCGATGAAGCCCACGACGGGCTTCTTGAGATTGCCCGCGATCCAGCAGGCGGCTTCTTCCTCGGCGCTGCCGCCGATCTCGCCGATCATGATCACGGCCTCGGTGTCGGGGTCATTCGCGAAGAGGCTCAGCGCGTCGATGAAGTTCGTGCCGTTCACGGGGTCGCCGCCGATGCCGATGCACGTCGACTGCCCGAGCCCGAGGCCCGTGGTCTGGCCGACGGCCTCGTACGTGAGCGTTCCCGAGCGGGACACGATTCCTACGGAGCCCTCGCGGTGGATGCGGCCCGGCATGATGCCGATTTTCACCTTCGAGGACGGACGGATGATTCCGGGGCAGTTCGGGCCGATGAGGCGCGAGGAGCCCAGGTAGCGCTTGGCCTTGATCATGTCGGCGACCGGGATGCCCTCGGTGATCGCAACGATGAGCGGCACGCCGGCGGCGGCGGCCTCCATGATCGCGTCGGCCGCGGCCGGCGGCGGCACGAAGATCATCGACGCGTTCGCGCCGGTGGCCTTGACGGCCTGCTCGACCGAGTCGAACACGGGGATGCCTTCGACGGTGGTTCCGCCCTTGCCGGGCGTGACCCCGGCGACGACCTGCGTTCCGTAGTCGCGGCAGGCGAGAGCGTGGTACTTGCCTTCACGACCCGTGAGGCCCTGGACGACGAGCTTCGTTTCGGTGGAAATCCAGTTCAGCATTTCAGGCCGCCTTTCCGAGGGCCGCGATGACTTTCTCGGCGGCGTCCTTCATTCCGTCGGCGGGGATGACGGCGAGGCCCGAATCGCGCAGGATCTGCTTGCCCTCCTCGACGTTCGTGCCCTCGAGCCGCACCACCACGGGGACGGTGATGCCGCCCTCCTTCACCGCGTCGACGACGCCGTTCGCGATGATGTCGCAGCGCATGATGCCGCCGAAGATGTTGATGAGAACGGCCTTCACCGCGGAGTCCGAGAGGATGATCCGCATGGCGTTCTTGACCTGCTCCTCGTTGGCGCCGCCGCCCACGTCGAGGAAGTTGGCCGGCTTGCCGCCCGCGTACTGGACGATGTCCATCGTCGCCATGGCGAGCCCGGCGCCGTTCACCATGCAGCCCACGTTGCCGTCGAGCTTGATGTAGTTGAGCCCGAACTTGGAGGCCTCGACCTCGAGCGGATCCTCCTCGTCCAGGTCACGCAGCTCGCGGATGTCCTGGTGGCGGAAGAGAGCGTTGTCGTCGAACGTCATCTTCGCGTCCAGGACGACGACGTCGCCCGAGCCCGTGATCATGAGCGGGTTGATCTCGGCGAGCGACGAGTCGGTCTCGATGTAGGCCTTCGCGAGCGCGATGAGGAACGTGACGGCCTTCTTGTGCGTGTCGCCCGAGAGCCCGAGGCCGTACGCGATCGAGCGCGCCTCGAAGGGCTGGAGGCCCCACGCGGGGTCGAAGCTCTGGCGGAGGATCTTCTCGGGACTGTGGGCCGCGACCTCCTCGATGTCCATGCCGCCTTCGGTCGAGGCCATCACCACCGGGAGGCCCAGCGCGCGGTCGAGCGTGATGCCCACGTAGAGCTCACGGGCGATCGTCGCGGTCTCCTCGATGTAGACCTTCTTCACCTTCTGGCCCGAAGGGCCGGTCTGGTGGGTCACGAGCTGCATCCCGATGATGCGCTTGGCGTACTCGAAGACCTCGTCGGGCGTCTTCCCCACCTTCACGCCGCCGCCCTTGCCTCGGCCACCGGCGTGGATCTGCGCCTTGACGACGGCGCTTCCGCCCAGATCCTTGGCGATCTGGCGGGCTTCCTCGGGGTTGTCGGTGACGCGGCCCCTGGGGGTCGCGACGCCGTAGCGGCGGAGGATCTCCTTCGCCTGATACTCGTGGACTTTCATGCGGAACCTCGAGCCCGAATGGGCCTCCGGAGATTAGCAGAGCCCTCCCTTTAGACTTTCGAGCATGCTTGTCCCCTTCGCGCTCGCACTCGCCCTCGCTCGGACGCCCACTCCGCCGCCTCTCGACGAGGCCTCGGCAGGCCGGTTCGCGCGCCTCGCGCTGGACTGCGTGGCGAAGGAATACCCGAACAAGATCGCCCACACGCTGGCAGGGGATGCCGACGTGAAGCCGCCGCGCGAGCTGACGCCGGCGTTCTTCGGCTGCTACGACTGGCACTCCTCGGTGCACGGACACTGGCTGCTCGCGAGGCTCGCCCGCTCTTACCCGAAGGCACCGTTCGCGTCCGAGGCGCGCGGCGCGCTGAAGTCCTCGCTCACGAAGGAGAAGATCGCGGGCGAGGTCGCGTACCTCGGCGCTCCCGGGCGCGCCACGTTCGAAAGGCCTTACGGCCTCGCGTGGCTGCTCCAGCTCGGGACGGAGCTCAGGGAATGGGACGACCCGCTCGCCCGCGAGCTGGCGGCGAACCTGGCCCCGCTCGAGCGGATCGCCGTCGAACGGCTTTCGGCCTGGCTGCCCAAGCTTGCGTACCCGATCCGCGAGGGCGAGCACCCCCAGACGGCATTCGCCTTCGGCCTCGCCCTCGACTGGGCGCGGGCGGCGAAGGACGCGGAATTCGAGAAGCTCGTCGTTTCTCGAACGCAGGCCCTCTACCTGAAGGACACGGCCTGTCCGCTCGCGTACGAGCCCTCGGGACAGGACTTCCTTTCACCCTGTCTCGGCGAGGCCGATCTCCTGCGCCGCGTGCTCCCACCGGAGGCGTTCGGATCCTGGCTGTCGCGGTTCCTCCCGCAGATTCCGAAGACGCCGTCCCCGAAGTGGCTCGAAGTCGCGACCGTCACGGACCGTTCCGACGGCAAGCTCGCGCACCTCGACGGCCTGAACCTCAGCCGGGCCTGGATGCTCGAAGGCATCGCGGCGGGGCTCCCTCCCAAGGACCCGCGCCTCGCGTCGCTCCGCGGCGCCGCGCTCTTCCACCGGACGGCGGGACTCGCGGCCGTAACCGGAGAGCACTACGAGGGCGGGCACTGGCTGGGGACGTTCGCCGTCTACCTCACCACGTCCCGCGGGATGAAGTAGTCCGAACCCGGAAAAACAGCGATTGGCTCGGAGGGGGTCTGGGGGCACCGGCCATGGTGCCCCCAGGTCATTTCAGCAACCGAGCTTGTCGACCAGTTCCTTGACCGCTTCGGCGGACTTCTTGAGCGCTGCGTCCTCTTCGGCGGTGAGCTTGATCTCGATGACCTTCTCCACCCCGTTGGCGCCGAGCACGGCCGGCACGCCCACGTAGAGCTTGTCGATGCCGTACTCGCCCTCGAGGTACACGGCGCAGGGCATGATCTTGCGCTTGTCGTTGAGGATCGAGTCGGCCATCTATCTTCCCGCCTTTGCCTTCAACATGGCCAACGCGGTGATTGTCGGGAACCTCCTTGGGGAAGGGGAGGAGCGCGAGGCCTTTCGGAGCGGGCTTGTGACCGCGGGGGTCGGGGTTGCGGTTGTGAGCGCGCTCACGCTCTTTGTCATCTTCAACGCCGGGTGGATCGCCGCTTCCCTCTCCCACAACCCGGTGGTGGTTCGGGAAAG
>CAZXSG010000278.1:0-5930 GCA_964643185.1 uncultured Holophagales bacterium | reverse complement strand
AGACCGGACCGCACGTGCCGGACCTCCGGGTCCGGAAGGGAGAGAGGGTCCTCTTCCGAATGGTCAATACCGGGAACATGGTCCACCCGATGCACGTGCACGGAATGAGCTGGACGGTCACCGCGACGGACGGATACGCCGTTCCCGCTCCGTTCAGGAAAGACACCCTTCCGATCAACGCGGGCGAGCGATACGACGCAGTCCTCGAAGCGAGCAACCCGGGATCGTGGATGCTGCACTGTCACAACCTACAGCACACCGGAGAGGGCCGGTCAGGGGCGACGGGCCTCACGATGCTGGTCGTCGTGGAGCCGTAAACCGTAGAGATTCGCGGAGCGACCCGGGAGACCGCAACCGCCCCGGCCAGGTTAGGCACCTCGACCGTCCGCCTGCCAGGGCGGCGGTTTCGCGACCGCCTTTCCCGCTCCGAACACGGCATAGAGGATGGGCACCACGAAGAGCGTGAGGAGCGTCGACGAGAGCACTCCGCCGATCACAACGGTTGCGAGCGGCCTCTGAACCTCGGCTCCAACGCCCGTGTTGAGGGCCATGGGCAGAAAGCCGATCGCCGCGACCGCGGTCGTCATGAGAACCGGGCGTAGCCGGGAAACGGCGGCTTCCCGAATGGCGCCGTGCAGCTCCTCACCGCGATCGAGGAGCTGCCGGATGCGCGACACGAGCACCATGTCGCCGAGCACCGATACGCCCGAGAGCGCGATGAAGCCGACGGCCGCGGAGATCGAGAACGGCAGGTCGCGCAGGATGAGCGCCAGCACACCGCCGACGAGCGCGAACGGCACCCCCAGAAAAATCCGGACGGCGTCGATCACCCGCCGATACGTGAAGTACAGGAGCGAGAGGATGAGCGCCAGGGCGATCGGCACGACGACGAGGAGCCGCGCGCGTGCACGCTCGAGGTTCTCGAACTGTCCACCGAACCTCAGATACGTCCCCTCGGGGAGCGGGACCTTCTCGGCCAGGGTTCTGCGGACCTCGTTCACGAAGCCGCCGAGGTCCCGACCGCGCACGTTGGCCTGAACGACGATGCGCCGCTTTCCCCATTCCCGCTGGATCGTCGTCGGGCCGCTGACCTCCCGGATGGTGGCGAGCTGCCCGAGCGGAACGTGTCGGCCGTCCGGAGCCTCGACCAGAACCGTCGCGAGCTTCGCGGGGCTCGATCGGTACTCCTCGTCGAGCCTCACGGCGAGGTCGAAACGCCGTTCGCCTTCGCGCACCTCGCCGGTCCTGCGGGTCCCCATGGCCGCGACGACGTCGAGCACCTCGCGCGCCGCGATGCCATGCCGCGCGATGGCGGCGCGGTCGACCCTCACCTCGAGCACCGGCTGGCCCGTCACCTGCTCGACGGACACGTCCGCGGCGCCGGGAATCCCGTTCCCGGCCGTCTCGATCTCGCGGGCGGCCGCCTCCAGCACGTCGAGGTCGTCTCCGAAGGGCTTCACCCCGACATCGCTCCTGATGCCGGCGATCATCTCGTTGACGCGCATCTCGATGGGCTGAAGGAAAGCCATCCGCATGCCGGGAAGGTCCGCGAGCTCGGCCTTCATCTCCGTGACGAGCTCGTCCTGCGATCGGGCGCGCGTCCACTCCTTGCGCGGCGTCAGCGTGATGAAGACGTCGGAGAGCTCGATGCCCATGGGGTCGGTCGCGACCTCGGCCGTTCCCGTGCGCGTCCAGACGCGCCGGATCTCTTTCGGAAACTTCTCGAGGAGGACCTTCTCGATGCGGTCACCGTAGCGGATCGATTCGGTGAGCCCCACCTCCGCGAGCCGCACGGTGTTGATCACGAGCGTGCCTTCCGACAGCCGCGGGACGAACTCGCTGCCGAGGCGCGTCGCGGCAAAGGCCGCCGCGACGACCAGGAGGGCCGCCACGGCCAGAACGGCCTTCGCATGCGCGAGAGCCCATTCCAACAGAGGGGTGTAGCGCCGCTTGAGAAAAGAAACGAAGCGGGGCTCACGGTGCTCTGCCGAGACGCCCTATCGCAGCGCGAACGAAGCAAGCACCGGCATGAGCGTCATCGAAACGAGAGCGCTGCCGAGCAGGGCGAGGATGACGGTGAGCGCCATGGGCCGGAAGAGCTTTCCTTCCACACCTTCCAGAGCGAGGATCGGGAGATAGACGATCATGATGATCAGCTCGCCGAAGAGCGTGGGTTTGCGCACCTCCACGGCCGCGTCCCTCACGACCTCGAGCACGCTCCGGCGACTGTCCCCCTCGTCCGACAGCCTCTTGGCCGCGTTTTCGACCAGGATCACGGACGAATCGACGATGAGCCCGAAATCGATCGCACCGAGGGACATCAACGTCCCCGCGATTCCGAAGCGCCACATGCCCGAGAAGGCGAAGAGCATCGACAGAGGAATGGCCGAGGCCACGATGAGGCCCGCGCGGAGATCCCCGAGAAACAGGAACAGCACCGCGATCACGAGCAGAGCACCCTCGAAAAGGTTCGTGCGCACCGTGCGCAGCACGAGATCGACGAGCTCCGTGCGTTCGTAGACGGGCTCGACGCTCACGGTCTTCGGTAGCCCCTTCTTGATCTCCTCGAGGCGCTTTGCGAGGGCTTGGGTCACGACGTGCGAGTTCTCGCCGATGAGCATGAAGCCGAGTCCCAGCACGGCTTCGCCCTCTCCGTCGGCGGTCACTGCGCCCCGCCGGATCTCGGCACCCACCTCGACCCGCGCGACGTCCCGCACGCGAATGGGGACGCCCGCGTGCGCGGCCAAAACGACGTCCTGGATGGACGGCCCGCCGTCGAGAACGCCCACCCCGAGAACGAGGCGGCCGCTGCCCCCGCGCTCCATGACGCCGCCACCGACATTGGCGTTGTTGTCTTCGAGCGCGCGGTAGAGATCGCCCAGCGAGAGGTCGTACTTCTGGAGCCGCCGGGGGTCCACGACGACATGCCACTGCTTCTCGGCGCCTCCCCAGGCGTTCACCTCCGCCACGCCGCGCACGCTCCGGAGCTGCGGGGCGATGACCCAGTCGTGCAGGGTGCGGAGCTCCTCGAGGCTCATGCTTTTGCTCTTGACGAGATAGTGGAAGACCTCGCCCAACCCCGTCGCCACGGGCCCGAGCGAGGGCTTCTCGATCCCGGGGGGGACCTCGATGCGGGAGACGCGTTCGGCGACCTGCTGACGCGCGAACCAAATGTCCGTCCCGTCCTCGAACTGGAGCGTGATCTGAGAGAGGCCGAACTTCGAGATGGACCGCATCTCGTCGAGCCTCGGGAGGCCCGCGAGACCCTGCTCCATCGGAATGGTGAGCTGCCGTTCGACCTCGATCGGGGTGAGAGCCGGCGCCACGGCATTCACCTGGACCTGGACGGGTGTCGTGTCGGGGAAGGCGTCGATCGGGAGCGCGCGGAAAGCCGCCAGTCCGGCCAGCACCAGGATCAGCGAGGCGACCAGGACGACCCACCGGTGTCGGAGGGACCAGTCGATCGTCTTCGTCAGCACAGCGTCACTTGTCGTCGGCGCAGCAGCCCGCGCCGATCGACTCCTTCAGGATCTCCGTCTTGAGCAGGAAGGCGCCGGTGGTCACGACGTCCGCTCCCGCCCTGAGGCCGCGCAAGACCTCCACATGCCCCGCCGTCTCGGTGCCGAGATCCACCAGCACGGGCTCGAAGGCCGACACTCCCCTGCGCACGAACACGAGAGTGCGGCCCTCGGCTCGCTGGATCGATTCCAGCGGAACGAGAAGGGCCTCGTGCTCCGCGCCGATCTCGATGCGAGCCCGCAGGAACGCTCCCGTCCTGAGCGCACCGTCGGGGTTCGGAATCTCGACTCTCGCGGCAACGGTTCGCGTCGCCGGATCGACCGCGGTGGCGACCCGGCCGATGGTCGCAGCGATGGCGGCTCCGCCTTCGAGCAGCAGGGTGACACGCTGCCCGGCCCGAACGCTTCCGGCGTCCGCCTCGGGGACGTCGAGCTCCGCCCAGAGGACCGCAAGGTCGGCCACCTGAACGAGGACCTGTCCCGGGGCCGCGCTCTTGCCGGCGACCGCGTCCTTGGCGACCACAGTTCCGGCGAACGGAGCGCGCAGCTCGTACTGCCCGCCGGACCCCGTCGTCGTCGCTCCGGCCGCCTCGAGGGCGGCACGCGCGGCGGCTCTGTCGGCCTTGGCGGAAACGTGCTCCTTCACGGCCTCCTCGAGGCTCCGGCGCGGGCTGATGTTCCGCTCGACGAGGCTCTTCTCACGTTCGAGGGCCGCCGCCGCGGCCGCGAGCCGCGCCTCTGCGGACGCGAGCCGCGCCTGCCCGTCTCCGACGGCTCCCGACGCGAGGGAGACGAGCGCCTGCCCGGACCGCACGCGGTCCCCGACGTCGACCTTCACTGCGATGACGAGCGCCTCACCTCGAGCCGAGAGCTGCGCCAGGCGGTTCTGGTTGTAGTCGAGCCGGCCGACCACCTCGAGCGTTCCGGCGACCGACCTTTTTTCGACGGGCCGGGTCTCGATCCCCGCCTCACGCGCGGTCTCGGGGGATGCCAGCCGTACCATGGAAGGAAGCTCCGCTCCGGCGGGCGCAGCCCCTCCCGCGGACTTCGCGAGCTCGGGGTGACACTGGGGGCAGACCGATTCGGGATAGCCGTGCTCGCGGCAATAGTCGCCGGCCGCGATGTACGTCGCCACGAGCCGCGGATGGCACTTGGTGCACTTGGATTCGGGGACCGAATGCTCCTTGCACCAGTCCGCGGGCGCGGCCGCCATCATGGTGAACGACAGGCCGGGATTGCACTGGGCACAGTGCGATTCGGGAAGTCCGTGCTCCTCGCACCAGTCGCCTTGATCCTTGAAAACCTCGCTGAGCGCCGGGTTGCACCGGGTGCAGAGCTCCGCCGGGACCGCGTGCTCGCACAACGACACCTGGGCGACCGCCGGGACCGCGGCGGAGGACGGGCCCGAGGCCTTCTCCTTTGGCGCGCCCTGCGGATTCCGGCCGCAGCCGGCCGCCAAAAGGAGGGTCACCGCGAGACCGGCGGCCGCTGCGATCCGCCCCGTCACGGTTTGATGCCCTTGCTCTTCAGCTCGGGGTTGCAGATCACGCACTGGGACTCGGCACGCGCGTGCTCCGGGCACCAGTCCCCTTTCGCCTTGTAGACGGCGGCGAGCTTCGGATCGCAGCGCGAGCAGATGGACTTCTGCACGCCGTGCTCCTCGCACTTGGGCTTCTTCTCCGCCGTCTTGCCGGCCGAGGGGGTCTCGGTCTTCGTGGGGGGGGCCGAAGCCTGTGCGCAAATCGAAGCCGTGAACCCGATGGTGACGATGGCAAGTGCGAATCGGATGAAACGCATGATGTGCTCCTCTGTCCCGAGCGCTGACACGCCCCGGAAGGCTCAATGGACCCGGGAAGCGGTGCCCCCGAGGTCAAAGACGATGGTTTGACCGGCCTTCTGGAGATCAGGCTTGGCGAGGAGGATGGAAGATGTCGACGAGAGCGCCGCCGATCGGCGCCTCGGAGCAAGCGAACGTGCTCTCCAAAGAAGAGATCCTCGGGCGAGGATCTGCTGAAATCGAAACGGGAGCCGCCGCCGGAACCCGGCAGCAGGAGGGGCAGGCGCCGCACGCCTGGCACTCGGAGCAGGAGCCTGGATCGCTCGAGCAATCTCCGGCTTCACACGCGGCCGGAGACAGCACGAGGAACATCGAGCTGCTGCCGGCGGCGAAACCGAGGATCACGAGGACGATGAGCCGGGCGACGAGCACGCCGTCATCATATTCCACCGCCGGCGCGCTCCTCGGAGAGCCGGCTCAGCAACTCCCGCATGCCCTTCGAATCCCAGTCCTGAGCCCCGGTAAAGCGGGCCACCAGTCGTCCGTCCACGACGAGCACGGCGGCCGGAAGAACGCCGGCTCCGAAGGCCTGCGCGACCTCCGCGTTCGGGTCCATCCGGAGATGAAGCTCCGTG
>CAZXSG010000277.1:0-5940 GCA_964643185.1 uncultured Holophagales bacterium | reverse complement strand
CCCCGCTGCGGCCGGTTCGGGCATCTCCGGCCTGCCGGCCGGCTGGCTCCTCTGGCGGCGTCCAACGGTGACCCTGTTTGAAGCCGACTCGCGGCTCGGCGGCCACACGCACACGCACGACGTGGCGACGCCCGAGGGCACGGCCCGGGTCGACACGGGCTTCATCGTCCACAACGAGGTCAACTACCCGCTCCTGGTGAAGCTCCTCCGGGAGCTCGGTCTCGCGACCCGCCCGAGCGACATGTCCTTCGGCGTGAGTGGCGGAGGCGGCCCCACGTGGTCGAGCCGCGGAATCGCCGGGCTCTTCGCCGACCCGAAGAACGCGATTTCGCCGGCCTTCTACCGGTTCCTCCTCGACATCACGCGGTTCAACCGCAAGGCCCCGCGGCTTCTCGACGAGCCGGGAGCCGAGCGCCTCACGCTCGAAGGCCTCCTCCGGCGCGAGGGGTTCTCCAAGGCGTTCGAGAACGGCTACCTGCGGCCGATGGCCTCGGCCGTCTGGTCCACGCCGTCGCGGGAGCTCGCGGACTTCCCCGCCGCGACGCTCGTGGAGTTCTTCCGCAACCACGGTTTCCTGGGCGTCACCACGCAGCACCCCTGGCGGGTGCTCGAAGGCGGCAGCTCGGCGTACATCCCGCTTCTTTTCGCCGCCTTCGGCGATCGCATCCGGCTGGGAGCCGCCGTGCGCCGCGTCGAGAGAGACGCGGAGGGCGTGACCGTTCACGCGAGCGGCCACGCTCCCGAGCGCTACGACGCGATCGTCTTCGCCGTGCACGGAGACCACGTGCTCCGAATGCTCGCCGCGCCCACGCCCGAGGAGGAATCGGTCTTCAGCGCGTTCCGGAGCTCTTCGAACCCCACGTGGCTCCACACCGACACGTCGTTCCTGCCGAAGAGCCGTGCGGCGTGGGCGTCCTGGAACTACCACGTGGCGCCGGGCCCTCACGCGACCGGCACGAGAGTCACCTACCACATGAACCGGCTCCAGTCCCTGCAGACGACGCGCGACCTCTGCGTCACGTTGCACCCGGAGGGCCTCGTGAACGAGAGCCTCGCGCTCCGCAAGCTCTCTTACGAACACCCTCTCTTCACCCGCGAGAGCGTGGACTCGCAGAAGAAGTGGAGCGCGGTGAGCGGCCGCAGCCGCACGCACTACACGGGCGCGTACTGGGGCTACGGATTCCACGAAGACGGCCTCGCCTCCGCGGTCCGGGTGGCCGGGCAGCTCGGGGTCTCGTGGCCTTGATCGAACCCGGAATCTACGAGGGCGTCCTCCGCCACCGGCGCAGGACGCCGAAACCCCATGCGTTCGCGTATCGCGTCTCGCTGGCCTTTCTCGACATCGACCGGCTCGACGAGCTGGGCTCCCTGTCGCCGTTCCTCTCGTACGAGCGCTTCAACTGGATCTCGGTTCACGAGAGCGACCACCTCGCCTCGAGGCGGCCCGATCACTTCGGGGCCCGCCGGGGCGACCCCGGGCGGCCACTCAGGGAGCGGCTCAACGAGGAGGCCGCGCTGGCGGGAGCGCGTTGGCCCGAGGGCCCCACGTTCCTCCTCACGCATTTCCGCTATCTGGGCTACTGCTTCAACCCGGTCTCGTACTACTACGGCTACGGGTCCTCGGGGTTCCTCGAGATGGTCGCGGCCGAGATCCACAACACGTTCGGCGAGAAGCACGTGTACGTCATGGACCGGCGCGCCGGGGAGCTTTCACCGAACGGCTTCGCGTCCTCGTTCGACAAGGTCTTCCCCATCTCTCCGTTCCTCTCCATGGCGGGGCGCTACCGGTTCGCGTTCGGCGAGCCCGGCGAGAGGCTCCACGTCGCCGTCACCGCCGAGGACCGCGGGATTCCCACGTTCGACGCGCAGCTCGTTCTCGAGAGGCGGGAGCTCTCGCGCGCGAACGTCCATCGCCACCTGCGCCGCTTTCCGCTCGAGACCGTCAAGGTCACCGCCGCGATCCACTGGGAGGCCCTGCGCCTCCTCCTCAAGGGGGTTCCCGTGTTCACCCACCCGAAAAAGCTGGCCGCCCGTGTCCCGGGCGCGGCCGCCCGTGTCCCGGGCGCGGCCGCACGATGAACGAAGAGAACGCGACGGCGCGCGCCGCAGGAACCCTCGCGGGAGCCCGGGCGCCAGCGTTCTTCCGGGGCGCGGTGCACGGGCTCCTCTCCCGCATCGCCGAAGGGCGCCTCACGCTCTCGGACGCCTGGGGCACCGTGACGTTCGGCGATCCCACCGCGAGGCTCGCGGCCGAGGTCTCCGTGCACGATGCGCGCGCGTACCGGAAGGCCGTCCTGGGCGGCGACGTGGGGTTCGCCGAGGGCTACATCGACGGCGCCTGGAGCAGCCCCGATCTCGCGCGGGTGACGCGCCTGGCCGTGCGCAACCCCAAGGCGTTCAACGCTGGCGCCTCGGCCACCGCCTTCGTCTCGACGCTCGCGAACCGCGTGCTCCACGTCTTCAACCGCAACACCGAGAGCGGCAGCCGCAGGAACATCTCGGCGCACTACGACCTCGGGAACGACTTCTACCGGCTCTTCCTCGACGAGCAGCTCGTGTACTCGGCCGCGGTCTTCCAGGCGCCGGGGACGAGCCTCGAGGCCGCGCAGGTCGAGAAGCTCGACCGCATCTGCCGGAAGCTCCGCCTCGGGCCCGGCCACCACGTCCTCGAGATCGGCACCGGCTGGGGCGCGTTCGCGATCCACGCGGCGAAGCGCACCGGATGCCGGGTGACGACGACGACCATCAGCCCTTCGCAGTACGCCCACGCGAAGGCGCGCATCGCGGAGGAGGGCCTCGAGGACCGCGTCACGCTTCTCCTCGAGGACTACCGCAAGCTCACCGGCACCTTCAACCGCCTCGTGTCGATCGAGATGTTCGAGGCCGTCGGCTTCGCGAACTACGACACGTTCTTTCGCGCCGCCGATCGCCTCCTCGCACCCGGCGGCTCGATGCTGCTCCAGACGATCACGCTCCCCGAGCAGCGCTTCGCGGCCTACCGAAAACAGCCCGACGTCATCCAGACGCACGTCTTTCCCGGAGCGGAGCTGGCGTCGCTCTCGGGCATCGCGCGCTCCCTGGCGCGGGTCTCGGACCTCACGATCCTGGACCTCGAGGACATCGGCCTCCACTACGCGCGCACGCTCCGCATCTGGCGCGAGCGTTTCCACGCACGGCTCCGCGAGGTTCGGGCCCAGGGCTTCGACGAGCGCTTCGTGCGGCTCTGGGACTACTACCTCGCCTACTGTGAAGGCGCCTTCGCCGAGCGGGC
The DNA here is from genome assembly GCA_964643185.1 of uncultured Holophagales bacterium. GTDB lineage: Bacteria > Acidobacteriota > Thermoanaerobaculia > UBA5066 > UBA5066 > JAEUQS01. The sequence continues at coordinate 2,669 of CAZXSG010000277.1, read as the reverse complement.
CATCGGGGACGCTCAGCTCGTCCTCGTGAAGAACCTCGCTGCGGCGCCGCTCCTCGACGAGCTCCCCCCGGGCGGAGAATCGCTTTCATGAACCGGATTCGGGCCTTCGCCGTCGTCGTCCTCGTCGCCATGCTCTGGGTCACGGGCTGGGCGAGCCTGAAGCTCCCGCTCTGGGAAGCCGGGCCGTATGTCTCGGATCCCTGGAGCGTCGCGACGCTGTTCGATGCCTACTGCGGCTTTCTCACGTTCTATCTCTGGGTGCTCTACAAGGAGCGCTCGCCAATCGCGCGAGGAGTGTGGCTGATCCTCGTCCTCACGCTCGGCAACATCGCGATGGCGATCTACCTCCTTCGCGAGACCTTTCGGGTCGGTCAGGGAGCCTCGATGAAGGACCTCCTCACGGTTCAACATGGCTGAGGCCCTTCGACTTCTCGGGTTCGGGCTGGGCCTCGTGGCTCTCACGATGACGATCACCTGGCTCGTGGCGACGCCTCGGAAGAACGCCGGCATCGTGGACGTCACCTGGACGTTCAACCTCGGCCTCCTCGCCGTCCTCTACGCCGTCCTTGCGGACGGGGCGCTCGAGCGCCGCGTGCTCGTGGGCGCCCTGGCGGGCTTCTGGGCGCTCAGGCTCGGTCTGCACCTAGCCGTCCGCGTGGCCGGCGAGCCCGAGGACGGTCGCTACGCCGCGCTGCGCCAGGAGTGGACCGGGAAGGGCCTCAACGTCGACGGGCGCTTTCTCGTCTTCTTCCTGTTCCAGGGGCTCCTCGACGTGGTGCTCTCGATTCCCTATCTCCTGGCCTGCCTCTTCCGCACGCCCGGGCAGTCCGGCAGGACTGCCTATGGCGATCCCTTCGGATCGCCCGGACTCGGCGCCTTCGAGCTGACCGGCGCCGCTCTCGTCGTCCTGGCACTCGCGGGCGAGGCCGTGGCCGACGCCCAGCTCCGGAAGTTCAAGGCCAGCGCGTCGAGCCGCGGAAAGACCTGCCGCGTGGGGCTCTGGTCTCTCTCGCGCCACCCGAACTATTTCTTCGAGTGGCTCGTGTGGGTGGGTTTCGCTCTCATCGCGTTGCCCGCGCCGTGGGGATTCCTGGGCCTCGTCTCGCCACTCCTCATCTACCACTTCCTCGTGAACGTCACCGGCATCCCCGCGACCGAGGCCCATGCCGTGAAGAGCCGTGGCGACGACTACCGTGAGTACCAGCGAACGACGAACGCGTTCTTCCCGTGGTTCCCGAAGAAATGAAGCCATGAGAGCCACGGTAGAAATTACGGGGCGCCGAGCGCGTTCTTACGACGGCCCCGTTGGTCCCGTTGGTGCCGTGGGTCCCGTTGGTGCGATCGGCGTGGCGGTGGACGGGGAGAGGCCCGCGGGCGTTTGGAACATCGCCGGCGTCCTCAGGGTGTCGGGAATCCGGGTCGTGACCCGAGGGGGCTCGGGTGCACGGAAGCCATACGGAGGACCCGCGCCCGAGGGTGGCGTCTCTCTCGGTGAGGGCGTCGCCGTGGGGGACTGCGTGGGTGCTTCCGTGCTCGCCGGTAACGGCACGGGCGAGGGCGACGGGGCCGGAGAAGGGACCCGCGTCGCCGTCTCGGAACGCGTCTTCGGCCGGGGCGCCTGGGGTCCGGCCATCAGCGCCGCGGTTCCCAGCAGGGCGACCATCGCCGCGGTGCCCCTGCCCATGGAACGTGTGTTCATCGCTCAGCCTCCGGAGATGTGGTCGCAAGCCCGGTGCCGCGGATTCGCGGCCCGTGGATTGCGTCGTCCCTCCAGGGAAGGAGGGAATCGCGATGTGCTCGACGCCTCTCAGCGGAGTTCTTGCACTGACGCTCCTCAGCTCGTTGGCTCCAGCGGCTCTCGCCCAGTCACGCCCCGCCCCTACGGTTGCTGTCTCGTCGACACCCATCCCCGTCACCCAGCAGCCGACGGGATCGGTGGACCCCTCGCAGCAGACCGGGACGGTACCGGGCCTGCCCGGAGTTCAGGACTCGGGCGTTTTCCAGACCGTGCCGACGCCGGCCGCGAATGCGGTTCAGAGTCCACGCGCATCCGTGACCCTCGCGCCGGGGCCGAACGCACCGCCGTCCTCGGCGGCGTACAAGGTGTCGGGCCTCGTCGTGGGGTACGAGCCCGGGAAAGCCATCTCGATCAGAACCTCGACCGGCATGGTGCGCACGATGGGGCTCACGGCCAACCTCAACGTGCCTCCGGATCTCACGAACGGCCGGTATGTCACGGTGACGCTCCAGCGAAGGGCGAAGGGCTCGCCGGCGGTTCTGGCCGTCACCATGAGCCAGCAACCCATCGTGATGATCAAGAAAAAGTCCTGAGCCGGAGCCGTCACGGCGCCAAGGGCGCCCGACCGTGAACCGAACCGAAACGCCCCGCGACGGATGGTCGCTCACGGCCGCCGAGCTCGGACTCCTGCCCGACGCCGTGATCCGCGCGGGCATTCGCCGGCTGCTCACGGAACGGCTGCGCGAGGAGGAGGCCGGGGACGTCGAGGCCTCACAGAGACGGCACGAGTCCATCGTTCAGGCCATGAGGGATGCCCCCATCGCGGTCGAGACGCGCGCGGCGAACGAACAGCACTACGAGGTGCCGCCCGAGTTCTTCGCGTACGCCCTCGGATCGAACCTGAAGTACAGGTCCGCGCTCTTCGCTCCCG
>CAZXSG010000276.1:0-5948 GCA_964643185.1 uncultured Holophagales bacterium | reverse complement strand
TTGACGCTGCTGCCCTTGGTGGGGCTGCCGCTACGGACGTAGTACAGGCCTCGGGAGAGGTTCTCGGGCACGTCGAAGTAGGCCGATGTGCCGGCTTCGTTCCGCTGCGCCGAGGCATTCACCACCGGGCAGTCGCCATTCACGATGTTGTTGCACAGCGCCGGGGGGTTGATGAGACCGAGCTCATACACCGGCCCCGCGATCTGAATGAACGTGTCGGCGGGGAGGTCCGTTCCATAAACCAGGAGGTCTTGCGCACCCGGAACCGCGAGACCGGGCGCGAGACCCCAGAGCTGGATCGTGGCCGGATCGACCGTGAGGTTGGCATTCACCAAGGAGTTTCCGCCGGGGGCCACATCTCCAGTCCCAGCCTGTATCAGTACCACCGTCGGCTGCGCGACAAGGGCCGAGGTCGCGTTGAAGGTCGCCGTGAGGCTGCCAGCCGGCACGACGACGGTCGCAGGCACCGACGCCGCACTCGAGAAGCTCAGGAGCTCGACGATACGCCCGCCGGCAGGAGCGGGCCCGTCGAGGGTGACCGTACCTGTCGAGACCGTCCCGCCCGAGATCGTTGCAGGTGAGAGCGTCAAACCAACCACCTTCGACGCAAAAACGAACACCTGCTCGCGGCCGCTGCCAGCGCTGGTCCACGCATTTACATAAAAGTACTTCGTCTCAGCGACCGGCTGGGTCGTCACCGTGAACGGCGCCGAACGCGCCCCGGCCGGAATGGTCACAGACGCCGGCAAACCGAGGACGGAACCCGCGGGCGTCGAGAGGTTGACGAGGAGGCCTCCCTCGGGCGCCACGACATCCGCTATGTACGACACCGTGCATCCGGCGCTCTGCCCGCCGAGAACCTGGCCTGCGCAGCTGATTTGATAGAGCCTCGGCAAGAGGGTGATCTCCGTGCTCACCGTCGTGGTGCTCGCACCGGTATCCAGCGTGCTCGCCGTGAGCGTCACGACCGCCGACAGCGACCCGATCAGATTCGTGGAGAACCCGAACGTCGCCGTTGAGGCACCGGGAGCCACCACGACGGAGGCTGGCACCGTGACCGCGCCGCCGGCTGCGAGCGCCACCGTGCGGCCCCCGGCAGGTGCCGGGGCATTCAGAGTCACGGTCGCCGTGCTGCTCATGCCGCTCGGCACCGACGGCGTGGCCGTCACGAGCGACACGACCTTGGAGGCCTGGACCGCGACGACGGTCGATCCGTTGCCGATCGTGGCCACGGCGTCGATGCGGTGAGGGCTGGTCGTCGCCGTCGGCTGAGTCCCGACTGTAAAGGACGCCGACGAGGTCCCCTCGGCAATGGCGACCGACACGGGCACATTCAGGAGGGAGCCCGGGGGAGTCGAGAGCGCGACCACCAGCCCGCCCACGGGCGCGACGCCCGTGTTCAGAGTGGCCATGCACGAACCCGTCTGCCCTCCCAGGATCTCGAGAGGACACGTGATCGTGATGGCACCGGACAGAATCGTGAGCTCGGCGCTCGCGCTTCCGGCGATGGGCAGCGAGCGTGATGCCGTGATCGTGACGACCGAATTGCCTGCGACGGGGCTCGTCGCGATGGGGAACGACGCGCTCCGCGCGCCTGCGGGAACAGTGACCGTGGAAGGCACGACAGCCGAGCCCGAACTCGACACGAGATCGACCACCCAGCCCCCGGCCGGAGCCGTGCCGTTCAGGGTCACCGTGGCGGTACCGGAGCCCCCGCCGTAGAGGCTCGTCGAGGAGAGCGTCAGCGCCGATACCGTCGGGGGAAGGACCGTGAAGGAGAACGGGAAGGGCTCTCCCCCGAGGTCGACAACATCGTTCCAGAAGCTGGCGCGGTAGGCCTTCACGGTCGCGACCGGTACCCCGGTGGTGGGGATATCGAACGTCTTGCTCGTTGCTCCGAGGAGGAAACGTACGCTCAGCAATGGCGACGCTGGTTCGTGGAAGAGCACATCACCGTCCCACTCCATGGGCCCGACCTCACTCGTTACCGTGCAGCTGATTGGGTTCCCGCCCACGACGGACGCCGTCGCGCAGCCGACGTTCATGGGGTACGGCTTGACCAGGATGTCCTTGTAGACCGTCGTGCCGTTGTAGAAGAACGCATAGCGATGCATGGTGGGCTCGGTAGGCATCGTCGAAGCCCTGGGGGCCCAGCGGAACCTATTTGAGCTGCGGGTCGCCAGGTACGACTCGATGACCTGGCCGGGGCCCGCCGGGCTCACCCGGCGACGGTTGACGGGCGAGTCCAGAGGAAAGTCGCCGGGGCCGTAGGTCGCTCTGAAATGCGTGAGGAACCCATGGGCGCCCAACGGCGAGCCCAACAGGACATCGGTGAGTACGGGGTGCGAGCCGGCGTCGAGCCTGAACGTGTCGAAGGAGCACGGCGACGTATTCGTGTAGCAGTTGCTGAAGCTGAGCATGCCTGCTTCGCCGGTACGCGTCGTGAACCCGCTCTTGGACACGGTGATCCGCAGGTAGTCCATTTCGACCTGAGGCTTCGGGAACCGGTAGACACCTTGGGAATCCGTGACATACGTGCCCTCGAACCCATGGATGTCGACGGTTGCGCCCGCGACGGGTGCGTTCGCCGTGTCCCGCACGACGCCTTCGTCGAGGATCGCGGATGAAAGGGAGCGGCGCAGCCGAACGGATCCCACATCCGTGTCTTGCGGCGGCGTCACGCTTGCCGCGACCTCGCTGACGACGAATGCGTCCTTCTCGAAACGAAGGGTCACGCTGCCTTCCGAGTAGAGTTGGAAGCGGCCATCCTCACCGGTCTCGGTCGTCGAGCCGGGCGAGCCGACCACGGAGACCGCGACACCCGCCTGAGGCGTCCAGAGGTCGTAGCTGGCTCCGTCGACCACGAGACCCGTGAGGAGCGACGCCGAGGCGGGCAAGACCCTCATCGTCGTCGTCTGCACGTCCGACCCGTAGGTTGCGGTGATGGTCACTTCCGTCGCCGTCGTGACGTTGCCGGGAACGACAGGCTGCACGAACGTCGAGCTGCCCGCCGGAACCGTGACCGTCGACGGGACGGCGACGAGGCCGGGATTGCTGCTCGAGAGGGCCACGACGAAACCACTGCCACCAACAGGCGCGGGAGAGTCGAAGGTGACCCGCAGGGACGAGGAGGCTCCCTGCCGGACCGAGCTCGGGAGCGCACTCAGACGGGTGAGCCCGGAAGGAAGGACGGTGAGGCTCGGGGTCACGGCGGCGGACGCGCCATAGAGGTCCACCGAGACCGTGGTCACTCCGCTCTCGAGCGAGGGCACGAGGTCGAACTCGTAGAGGCTGTTGAACGTCAGCGTGGAGCCGACCACATTCGCTTCGATATCCGACGTGGCGTCGGGCAGCACGGCCTGGTTGGTGCTTCGAGTCCGCACGGCCATCGACCACGTGAGGTTGGGCCAGCCGTCCAGGTCGACCTTGACGCGCACGGGCTGACCGCGCCGCACGCTCGCGGGCGAGAGGGTCGCGGCGAACGTCCCGGGCGTGATGGGCAGGGTGCCGCTCACCGTCTGGCCGGCCCGCGTGGCACTGTAGGTCAGAGTGCCCGCTGTGCCGCGCCAGGATGCGTAGACGTTGGGAACGCTGATGGCCGTCGCGCCTGCGGAATAAGACCGCGTGGAGTCGCTGTCGCACCCCACAGTGACGGGGCAGGTCGAGCCCCACAAAATCAGCACCGAAACGCTGCCCGCCGAGGGCGCCGGACCCGTGAACTGGATCGTGGCCGGGATGCCGTAGCCCGCCTTGACCGAGGGGCCGCCAAACGTGACGGCGGAGAGGCCGAACGGGCGCACCGCAACCTGCTTCGTCTGGCTGATTCCATTGGCCGTCGCTGTGAGGGTGACGAGGGTCTCGGCCGAGAGGACCTCCGGGGTCGTCATGGTGAAGTTGACCGCGGTCGCGCCTTCGGGGACCACGACCGATGTGGGCAGCGAGATCACGGTATCCGACGAAGAGAGCGTGACGGGGAACCCTCCGGGGCCTGCCTTGGCGTTGAGGACGACGTTGCCGGTGGCGGTACCGGACTCCGTCATGACGCTGGGGCCGCCGACACCAGAGAGCACGAGCGCCTGGACCTGGAAGCTCCTCGTGCGGGCCTTGCCACCCCACGTCGCGGTGAGGGTCACGGACTCGGAGGTACCGGCCGGGAAGGCCTGTCCAGTCCCATTGACCGAGGTCTGCCCCTCCGGAATCACGATCGTTGCCGGCACCTGAGCAATGGCCGGGTTGCTCGACGAGAGCGCCACGGCGAGGCCGCCGGGGGGCGCCACGAAGCCACCCTTCAGCGATACGTGGATCGAGAACGTGGTGTAGCCCGTGGCTCCGGCGGCCGGGATGAAGCTGTTGATCGGATCCTTGCGGAGATTCAGGCTCGCGGTCCGGCCCTGTCCGGCGTAGGTCGCCGTCAGCGCGACGTCGGTGGGATCCACTGCGGGCTCGACGGTCGTGAACGTCACGGAGCCGGTGGACTGGCCTTCCGGAATCGTGAGCGACGCGGCGATGGGAGCGAGGGCCGGATGGCTCGAGCCGAGCACGACCACGGCACCGCCCACGGGAGCGGGGCTGCGGAGAGTCACGGTCGCGATCAGGAGCACGTCGCTCGTGGCCTCGGAGAGCGAGAGGACGAAGCTCTGGACGGGGTGGGGCCCAACGGTGAGCACAGCCGTCCTCGTCGCGCCGCCCGCAGCCGCGGTGAAGGTCGCTGTCACGACGTTCGAGACTCCCGCTGCGGCAACGGCGCCGAAGCTGGCCGTCGTCTGGCCAGAAGGCACCGTCACCGTGGAGGGAAGCGACGCGAAGACTTCAGGGTGATCTGTCGAGATCGCCACCACAGTGCCTGCGGCGGGGGCGGCGGCATCGAGCGTGACCGTCCCGGTCGACGACTGGTTGCTCTCGATCGAGGCTGGAGTGAAGCTCAGGCTCGAGACGCGGCGGGGCTCGACCGTGAGCGTGGCCGAGGCCGTCAGTCCGTTCGCGGTGGCCTCGATCGTGGCGGAGGCCTGGGCCGTCACGATGGTCGTCGTGATGGTGAAGGTCTCTGAGGTCTGCCCGGCCGGCACGGTCACTGTACCGGGCACGGAGGCCGCGGCGTTGCCCGAGGCGAGGGCGATGACGAGGCCTCCCGCGGGGGCGGCGCTGCCGATGCTGACGGTCGCCGTGGCGCTGGCTCCGCCGAGAACAGTCGACGGGACGATCGAGAGCGAGGTCGGAGCGGGCGGGTGCACGGTGAGCGCAGCCGTCCTCGAGATGCCGAAGGCCTCAGCGGTGAGCGTTACCGGCGTCGTCGACGCGACGGCGCTTGTCGTGACCGTGGCCGAGGCCTGCGTCTGGCCCTCGAAGACGACGACGGACCCCGGAAGCGCCGCGGCCGCATGGTTCGAGGAGAGGTTGACGCTCTGGCCACCAGCCGGAGCAGGACGGTTGAGCGTCACTGTTGCCGTGGAGGTCGACCCGCCGGACACGGCGGCCGGGCTCACGCTCAGGCTCTGCGGGACCGAAGCCGTCGAGAGCGTCACCTGCCGCTGGAGCTGGAGGCTGTACCCGTAGCGCGTGCGCACGGTGACGTCGAAGGTCAGCGGGCCGTTCTGGAACGTACCCGTGATGTTGAGCGTCAGGCTCTTGCCGTCGGCGCTGTAGACCGGCGTCACCGTTCCGAGGAGGCCGGGCGACATGCCGATCGCGTAGTTGACGATGAAGTCGCCGGGCCGCGGGAGCGTTGCCGTGATCTGGAGCTGCGTGGGGTCGCTCGTGAGGATCGCGGCTTCGGCCGGCGACGTGATCGCGATCGAGCCCATGTCCGCCGGCGAGACGAGCCACAGGTCCGCGGAGCGCACTCCGTCGTCATTCGAGGCGTTGAAGCCCCAGGCGTTCTCTTCGACGAGACCGCCCGCGGCGGTGAGGGTGACGGTGTAGTCGCCGAGCGGTCCGGACGAGAAGACGAA
>CAZXSG010000275.1:1228-5957 GCA_964643185.1 uncultured Holophagales bacterium | reverse complement strand
GGCCCCGGCGACGCCTGCGCCGTGAGGCTCTCGAAGAAGACGTCGACCGACGGCTTGTGGACGGCGGACCGCGGCTCCTCCTCGTAGCGCAGACGGCGATCGGGCGAGAGCACGAGGTGCCGGTCCATCGCCGCGACGTAGGCCGTCGAGAGGCAGAGCGTCTCGCCGTCCTGAGCGGGCAGAACGGTGAACCCCGTGCGCTCCTCGAGCCAGCTCGCGAGGCCCTGCGCGAACCCTTCCTCGATGTGCTGGACGACGATCACCGCCGCCGCGAGATCGCGCGGGAGCTTGTCGAAGATGGCCGCCAGCGCCGCGGGCCCACCCGTGGACGCGCCGATCGCCACGAGCGGCGCGTCCGCCGGGAGCAGGCTTCCGGAAGGCTGCCGCCGCCGAAGGGTCTCCGCGGGACCGCGCTCTCTCGAAACGGGCCCGGGAGCCGGCGTCGAGTGCCGGAGACGCGCGTGCGTCGCGAGCCGGGAGAGGAAGGGGGCGTCGCCGAAGAGCTCGCCCTCGGCGTCGATGGTGGGCGGGGGGAGCACGTCCGCGGCGCCCTCCCCGAGGAGGTCGTAGCCGCGCGACACGGCGGCCTTCGACGGCGCGAGGAGCACCACGCAAGGCCCCGACGACGCGATGCGCTTGAGGATCTCCTTCAGCGGCCGGCCCGGCAGGTCGAGGTCCACGAGCACGAGGTCGGGCTTCTCCGTGTGACTCCCGGAGAGCGCGTCGTCGCCGTCCCGCGAGACGTGCACGACCTCCCAGCCCTTGCGGGAGACCGCCCGGCGCACGGCTTCCACCACGAGCCGCTGCGCGCTCGCGACGAGGATCCTCACGCCTTCGCCTCCCCGATGAGGTTCACCACGGCCTGGAGTAGAGCATCGCCCTCGAATTCGCTCTTGGCGAAATAGAAGTCGGCCGCGGCGGCGAGCCCTCGCGCCCTGTCTTCCTCGCTGTCGCGATACGACACGATCATCACGGGCGTCGACCGGAGGCGCGGGTCCTGCTTCACCGAGCGCGTGAGCGCGATGCCGTCCATGCGCGGCATGTCCACGTCGGTGATCACGAGGTCGCACTCGTTCTCGCGCACCTTGGACCACGCGTCCACTCCGTCCGTCGCCTGCACCACGAGGTAGCCCTGCCTCGCGAGGAGCTCGCTCTCGAGCTCCCGCACGGCAGCGGAGTCGTCGACCACGAGGATGCGCTTGCGGCGCCGTTCACCGCTCTGCTGCGTCACCTTGCCGAGCCCGAGGCCGGCCTCGCGGGAGCGCCGGAGCACGGAGCGGACGAGATCCTCCACGTCCAGCACGAGCACCGGCGAGCCGTCGCCGAGGAGCGCGGCGGAGGAGATGTCGGCCACGCGACCGAGCCGCACGTCGAGCGGCCGCACCACGAGGTCCACCTCGCCGAGGAAGGCCTCCACCGCGAAGCCCAGCCGATGCGCCCGCTCGCTCACGAGAACCACCGGAACGTCGCCCGGCGGCACGGCTCCGCCCGACAGCTCGAGCACCTGGTCGGCCGGCACGAGCGCCACGTTGCGGCCTTCCACCACCACGAACTGCCGGTCCTCGGCGAGATGCACCTCGTTCACGGGCACGCGCAGGAGCCGGTCGATGCGGAGGAGCGGGAAGGCATATGGCTCGCCCGCGATGCGCACCACCACGGCCCGGATCACCGACCGCGACACGGGCACGCGAAGGTGGAACGTCGCGCCGGCTCCCGGAACGGAGCTCACGTGCACGGAGCCCCCCACCTCGTGGAGCACCGACTGCACAACGTCGAGCCCCACACCCCGGCCCGAGATCTCGCTCACCTCGGTGGTCGTCGAGAAACCGGGCGCGAAGATGTGATCGAGGACCAGCTCCTCGGAAAGGCCCTCGACCTCCCGCTCCGTGGCCAGGCCCTTCTCGAGGATGCGGCTGCGAATGCGGGCGAGGTCGAGCCCCCGGCCATCGTCGCGCACGAGGATCTCCACCATGCCCGCCCGCTGCCGCGCCGAGAGGTGGATCGCGCCGCGCTCGGGCTTGCCCGACTGCCTGCGTTCGTCCGGGGTCTCGAGTCCGTGGTCCACGGCGTTCCTGAGGATGTGGTTGAGGGGCGCGTCGAGCTTCTCGAGGATGTCGCGGTCCACGGGGACGTCCGCACCCTCGATGAGGAGCTCGGCCTTCCTTCCGAGGCGCCGCGCCACGTCGCGCACCATGCGGGGGAACGCGCGGAGACCCTCGCCGAACGGTCGCATGCGGCTCGCGGCGGCCTCCTCGAAGAGGCGCAGCGCCAGCTCCTCCGACCTTCTCGAATGCTCCTCGAAGTCCGTCGTCCAGTCGATGAGGTGCTGCCGCGATTCCGAGACCCGCGAGCGCAGCTCAGCGATGCGGGCGCCCACGGAATCGGTGGCGGGGGGAGCACCGAGCAGCTGGTGCACCTCGTTGACGAGGTCGGCGAGCGAGGTCTGCTTCACCCTCAGGCGGTGCTGCCGCTCGAGGAACGGGGCAAGCCGCCGGGCCTCCACGAGCACCTCGCTCGACAGCGCCACGAGACGCGACAGTCGGTCGGCCGAGATGCGGAGCGGGCGATCGGCCTCCTTCCGAACCGGACGCGGCCCCTCGGCGGCCGCCGGCTCCGAGGAAGCGCGCGAAAGGTCGGGCTCTTCCACCTCTCCAGCACCTGTGCCGGGCGCGGCAGTGCCGAGCGCGGCCACCTGGGTCGCGAGGGAGAGCACCGACGCGTCTTCCGGAGGCGTGGAACCGCGCTTCTCGTCGGTCGACTCCGCCAGCCGGAGGAGCGTGTCGGTCCCCGCGAGGAGCACCTCCACCGCCTCGGGCGTGATCGCGAGCTCCCCGCGCTGAACCCTCACGAAGTGGTCCTCCATCGCGTGAGCGAGCCTCACGGCCGCGTCCAAGCCCACGACGCGGGCCGCGCCCTTGATCGAGTGCGCCGCGCGCATGAGGGGCTCGATCTCCTCGATGCGCGAGGGGTCCTTCTCGAGGAGGAGCAGCCCGTCGGTGAGCGTCCCCGTGTGGACCTCGCATTCGAGCCGGTAGAGCTCGAGCGTGTTCCCGAAAGCGCCCGAGGGGCGGCGCTCGGGCCTCGGCTCGGGAGCCGTCTCCCCCGTCAGCGCGGCGGACAGCTCCGAGAGCGTCTTCCTCTCGCGCCGCGCGAGATCGTCGGCCTCGGGCCGCGAGAGGACGCCGAACTCCTCGAGGAGCCCGATGGACTTCCGGATGACCTCCAGATCGCGGGTCGAGAGCGGCTTCCCGACTCGGGACGCCGCGTCGAGGAACGTCTCGAGGTCCTCCGTGAGCCGACCCACCACGGTGAAACCCGCGGCCCGGGCGGCCCCCTTGAGGGCCTGGGCCGCGAGGACGATCGGAGACTCGGCGGTCAGCGCGGTCTGATTCTTTACGAGCGAAGAGAGCGCGCCCTTCATCGCGGCCGTCTGCCTCGCGATCTCGTCGCGGAAGAGCTCGTCGAGAAGGTTCAACGGGCTCACGAGACGACCTTCCGGAGAGCGGCGACGAGGTTCGGGCCGTGAAGCAGCGTGACCCGCCTTCCGCTCCACGCGAAGACGCCCCGGGTCACCGAGGCGAGCTTCGGCGGCAGCGTCGCGGGAGGGGCCGTGAGCGCAGACTCCGCGACGCGCACCGTGCCCGCGACCTCGTCGACGCGAAAGCCCCAGGAACTCTTGTCCTGGTCGATCACGGCGAGCCGCTCACGGCCCGTGCCCTCGCCGGTCACGGGCAGCTCGAGGAGCCCCGCGAGCGACACGCAGAGGCAGAGCTGACCCCTTATGTTTGCGAGGCCCGAGACCAGCGTGTGCTCACGATGCGGAATGCGGTGCAAAGCGCGCGGGTTGGCGATCTCGACGAACAGAGTGGACTCGAGCGCCAGCCAGTCGGACGCGATGCGGAAGACCACGAGCGACAGCTCCGCGGGCGGCAGGGCGACGGGCGCCGCGACCTGCTCCGCCCAGAAGACGTCGTACCCCTCGGGCAAGGGACGCGACTGGAGCCCGGCCGCCGCGCTCTGCAGCACCGGACAGTTCCGGCAGTGCATCACGCGCGGCAGCTCCGGGCACGACAGATCGCCGAAGACCCCGATCGAGCGCCAGCAGCCGGCCAGCGGAACGAACGGCGCGCCGTCTACGTCGCTCACGCGGCCCTCTCTTCGGCCCGCACGAACGCGAAGGCCTCGGGGGGCCCGTCCGACGGCTTCCAGCGCGGATCCATGAGGTTGACGGCCTCGGCGTGCCCCATGAAGAGGAGTCCGCCCGGAGCCACGAGGCGCATCAGGTGATCGAGCACCGTGCGCCTCGCGCCCTTCGTCATGTAGATGAGGACGTTCCTGCAAAACACGACGTCGTACGCGGGCGTGCCCGCGAGGAAGAGCGGGTCCACGAGGTTGCCCCGCAGGAACCTCACGCACGAGCGAACGCGCTGCGAGACGTTGGAGCGGCCCGGAGCCGTCTCGCGCAGGTGATGGAGCGGCACCAAGGCGTCGCGGCTCGAGCGCGGACCGTAGACGCCGGCTTCGGCCGCCTCGAGCGCCTGCGACGAGACGTCCACGGCGTCGAAAGCGAACGCGCTCGCGGGGAGCTGGGCGTCGAGGAGAGCCACGGCGGCCGAGCACGGCTCCCCGCCCGTTGCGCAGGGCGCGGCGAGGATGCGCGGCGGGCGCGCCGGCGACTCCACCGGCCCCTTCCGGGCGAGTGAACGGAGGAGCGCCAACGCGCCGTCCC
>CAZXSG010000275.1:0-1218 GCA_964643185.1 uncultured Holophagales bacterium | reverse complement strand
ATCATGATCATGCGCGCGACCCAGAAGAAGATGATGTCGCGGCCCGTCTCGAGCACGTCGGTCGGATGGAAGCGCGCCAGGTCACCGGACTTCGCACCGTCCTTGAAGGCGCCGGGCCAGCCGAGCGTGGAGAAGGTCCAGGTACCGGAAGAGAACCAGGTGTCGAGGGTGTCGGGATCCAGCTCCCAACCTTCGCCCGGCGACGTCTCGCCCACGACGACCTCTTCCACCAGCGCGTGCCGCTCGGCCGGCCCGAGCGCGAGTCGCGAGAGATAGCTCTCCTCGCTCGACACGCCGAGAGCCTTCATGCGCGAGCGGAGTGCGAGATCGATGGCCAGGTCGCCCACGGCAGCCGGGTCGAGGCCGATCTCGCGCGTCAGGAGCGCGTCGACGGCGGGGGCGTGACTCACACCGTACTCCCGAGAAGCGCGTCGATCACGGCTTCCGGCAGGACTTCGCCCGCCACGAAGAGCTGCACGAGCCCCGCGGGCGACGCGTACACGGGGCCGAGCCACGGAGCCGCCCTCAGATCCAGCGAGCGCTGCTCCGTCACCGCATCCGAGGCGACCCCGAGGACGCCCTCCACCAGAACACCCACGAGCCGGTCCGCACCGCCTTCTGGTCTCGAGAGGCGGATCACGAGGATGCGGTTCCCGAGAAGCTCCGGACACGGCGCGCCGCCGAGGAGGAGCGCCGTGTCGACCACGGGGACGATGGTTCCGCGATACGTGAAGAGCCCGGCGACACTCGGCGGCGCGGCCTGAACCGTTCGGAGCGCCACACGCGGGAGCACCTCCACGACGTCCCTCGCGGGCAGCGCGTACGTGAGGCCCCCGGTGATGAACTCGACCCGCAGCACGAGTGGTCTGCCTCGTCAGTCCCCGACCTTGAAGTGCGAGATCTCCTGCTTGAGGCTCGCCACCGCGTCGCGGAGATGCGCCGTCGCGGCGTTGAAGTCCTTCAGCGAGGCCGCGCTCTGGCGCGCGCCGTCCATGAGCTGCGACATCGCGTCGGCGATCTGCCGCGCCCCCTGCGACTGGCTGCGCATGCCGTGGTTCACCGAGTCGAAGCGCTCCGACAGCGTCTTCACCTGCCCGATGATCTGCGAGAGCTGTCCGTTCACGTCCTCCGTGCGGGAAACGACGTCCTTCACCTCCTGCGCGAAGCGGTCCATCTCCATCACACCCGCCGTCACGGCGCCCTGCATGTGCCGCACCC
>CAZXSG010000274.1:0-5958 GCA_964643185.1 uncultured Holophagales bacterium | reverse complement strand
TCGTGCCCTTGAGCCTTTCGGAGAGCGCCGGGGCGTCCAGGACGCCGTCCACCATCTTCTCGACGGCCGTGGTCACGAACGAGGCGTCCTTCCCGGTGCGGGAGGCGAGCGCCCGCGCCACGAAGCCCTTCTTCCCAGCCCCTTCGCCCTCGAAGCCGTAGCTCGCGGCGTTTCGCATCGAGCTCTCGGGCACGCTCGAGAGAACGCTCTTCCTCGACATTGCCTTCCACTTGAGCTTGTCGGTGAAGCCGTAGGGCACGGCCCCCACGGGTCCCACGAGGACGAGCCCCGTCACGCGGCCGGGGGCCAGCGCCGCGACCTCACCGGCCACGCGGGCTCCGATCGAGTGCCCGGCGAGGGCCGCCGTCTGGCGGCCTTCGGCATCCATCTTCGCCAGCACGAACCGCGCGAGCGACGGCGGGTCGAACGTGCTCGAGGTCCGCGCCTCGTCACCGGCTCCGGGCAAATCGAACGCGTACGGCGTGAGGCCGGTGAGCGCCTTCGCTGCATCTTTCCAGTCGGCCTGTGAGCCGCCCATGCCGTGGAGCAGGACGATGGCTGAGGTCTTGCCGGCGGGCTTTTTCGCCACGTGTTTGCCTCCTCGGGACCGGGGTTTGCGGTGAATGGGCCGGGGAACGCACAATCGTAGCCCGAGCGGGGTGTAGCGCAGAGGTAGCGCAGTTGCTTTGGGAGCAACAGGTCGCCGGTTCGATCCCGGCCACCCCGACCAACCGCTCCTGCGTCACCCGGAAGAGGCCCATTCGAGGCACGGTGCTTGCGACATCTCGCCCCGGGGCGCGAGATCGTCCTCTCCCGGCGAAAGGAACCCTATGAGATCGATGCGCGTTGCCTTGACGGTCCTCCTCCTCGGAACCGCGGTTCCCACCGCCCTCGTTGCTCAGGACCCCGCCGGCAAACGCGTCGCGTCGTCGGCCGAGGTGCTCGCGGGCGAGGTCGCCGCGATCGTGTTCGGACCGGACGGCAAGCCCGCCGTGGGCCTCGGCAAGGCCGACTTCCAGCTCTTCCTCGACGGGGTCGAGGTCCCGATCGACTTCGTTTCCGGCGGCCCGGACGGACGGGATCCCGTCTCAGCCGCCGAGTCACCGGCGACCGACCGGGGCGTCGTACCCCCGCGCAGCATCGTGTTCGTCATCGACGACCAGCGCCTGGCGAGCGGCGACCGGAGTCTCGCGCTGGAGATGGCGCTGGCGATTCTGAGGGCGAAGAGAGACGACGAGCCCGTCGCGATCTACCGCAATTACCGCGGAACGCGCCTCATTCTGCCGTTCACGGCCGAGGCCTCCCGGGCCGAAACCGCGCTCCAACGGCTCTTCTCACAGTCCCCCGAGGCCCTTTCGATGGAGGGTCTCGAGACGGAGCCCTTCCGCCCCACGGGAGCCCAGGACGCTACGGTGCTCCCCACGGGCTCCAACAGCACGGCAGCGCAGACGGGCCGGGTGCTCGCGGCGACCGAAGCCGACGTCGCGAACCGTGACTTTCTCCGCTCTTTGGGCTTCGTGATGCAGTCGCTGGCGGGCCGTCCGGAGCCCAAGACCATGGTGCTCGTCGCCGCGCCGACGGCTCAGCCCAAGAGGCTCACCGACCTCACCGGGCTCGTCGAGAAGGCCCTCCTCGCGCGCACGTCCGTGCTCGCGCTCGATCCGTCGCAGCGACAGGCCGGCCAGCCCATCCCAGAGGACATGCACATCGTCCTCGCCAACGACACCGGGGGCGAACGGTTCCGCGGCACGCTCGCGGAACCGCTTCTCGCGAGGGTCGACGACCTCCGCGCCGCGTATCGCATCGCGTTCACCCCGAAGGACGCGGCGGCGGCCCACAAGACCGTGCGGGTCGTGGTCCGTCGATCCGGCTACTCCGTGCGCTCTCCGAAGTCGCACCGCACGCAGACGGACGCCGTGCGGGCCGATTCCAAGTTCGCCTCGGCGCTCCTCGAGTCGCCTGTACCCGAAGGCGACTTCACCATCAAGCTGCTCCCGCCGCGGGATCCGAAAGCGCCCGCGGGGAAGAACCTGATCTCCATGGAGATCGCGATTCCGTACGGCGCGCTCACCTTCCTGCCCAAGGGCGACCGCCGTGTGGCCGACGTCGAGGTGATGGTCGTCGCGATCGACGACAAGGGCGCGACGAGCGAGGTGACCCGCGAGACGTTCGACGTCAAGGTTCCCGAGGACAAGTGGGACCAGGCCGTGAAGACGTTCTTCTGGCGGCCCCTCTCGGTCAAGACGAAGGGCAGCGGCCGCGTCCTCGTGGGCGTACGCGACGTGCTCACCTCGCGCATCGGGCAGTCCTTCATCGACTACGGGAAGTGAAGGCGAGGTCCTGAGGGGCGCTCCAGCGCCGCGCCCCTCAGACTCCCCGAGGCGGGGCGATCACGTTTGTCCGGGTTCGTGAGGGCGCTATCCTCGGAGGTCCTTGAAGGAGAACCCTCTTCTCGCCGAGAGACTGGCCCGGAACCCGTTCGTCCCGAAGTTTTTCGTCTGTCTCGCGGAAGGCTATGGACGCGAGGCCTTCATCCGCGATTCCCTGGCCGGGCTCGTCGTGGGCATCGTGGCTCTGCCGCTCGCGCTCGCGTTCGCGATCGGCTCGGGCGTGGATCCCGTGCGCGGCCTCTACACCGCCATCGTCGCCGGCTTCATCGTGTCGTTCCTGGGCGGCAGCCGCGTGCAGATCGGCGGCCCCACGGGTGCGTTCGTCGTCATCGTCTACGGCATCGTCCAGAAGTACGGCACGCAGGGCCTCGTGGCCTGCACGGTCATCGCGGGCGTCATGGTCCTCGCGCTCGGGCTCGCGCGGCTGGGCACGCTCATCAAGTTCATTCCGTATCCCGTCATCACGGGGTTCACGAGCGGGATCGCGCTCATCATTCTCTCGGGACAGGTCAAGGATTTCCTGGGTCTGAAGATGGGCGCCGTGCCCCCCGAGTTCGTCGAGAAGTGGGAGGCTTACGGAAAGCACATCTCCTCGTTCAATCCGGCGGCCCTCGGAGTCGGCCTGGGCACCCTCCTCGTCGTCCTCCTCTGGCCGCGCGTCACCAAGAAGATCCCCAGCCCGTTCGTCGCGATGGCGCTCGCGACGCTCGCCGTCGCGATCTTCCAGCTCCCCGTGGAGACGATCGGCTCCCGCTTCGGATCCGTTCCCTCGGGCATCCCGGTGCCGCACGACCCCGGCATCGGGCTGAAAGAGCTCCGCGAGCTGGTCTCGCCAGCGTTCACCATCGCGCTCCTCGCGGCCATCGAGTCGCTCCTCTCGGCCGTCGTCGCCGACGGCATGATCGGCTCGCGGCACAAGTCGAACATGGAGCTCGTGGCGCAGGGCCTCGCGAACATCGCGTCGGGCCTCTTCGGCGGGATCCCGGCGACGGGCGCCCTCGCGCGGACCGCCACCAACGTGAAGTCGGGCGGACGCACGCCGGTCGCGGGCATGGTGCACGCGGTCACGCTCCTCCTCATCCTCCTGTTCTTCGGCCGCTGGGCCGCGATGATCCCGCTCGCCGCGCTGGCCGCGATCCTCGTCGTCGTGGCCTACAACATGAGCGAGTGGCGCTCGTTCCGCGCGCTCCTCCTCGCGCCCAAGGGCGATATCGCGGTCCTCGTCCTCACGTTCCTCCTCACGATCTTCGTGGACCTCACCGTCGCCGTGCAGGTGGGCGTCGTGATGTCGTCGCTCCTCTTCATGCAGCGGATGGCCGAGGTGACCGACGTCGTCGGCGTCACCGACGACCTGAGAGACCGCGGCGCGAAGGAGGACTCGAAGGAGTTCCTCGCGATCCACGATCGGGTGCAGACGCTCGGGAGGGACACGGTGCCGAAGGGCGTCGAGGTCTTCGAGGTACAGGGGCCGTTCTTCTTCGGCGCGGCCGACAAGCTCAAGCACGTTCTGGATCAGCTCGACGACGTGCCGAAGGTCTTCGTGCTCCGGATGCGCTACGTGCCCACCGTGGATGCGACGGGCATCAACCGCCTGAGGCAGGTGGCCAGCCAGCTCCGGTCTCAGGGCACCGAGATCCTCATCGCCGAGCTGCCGCCCGCGCCCCGGCATACGCTTCTCCGCGTGGACCGGCTGACGTACTTTCCCCGCTGGCGCTTCGCGCGCAGCATGCCGGAGGCCTTCGAGAAGGCGCGGCAGGTGATGGCCGGCGAGCTGCCGCCCCGGGGTGGAGCGGCGCCGGACAAGGGAGACGAGGAATGAAGCTCGTTCGGGAGCTCGATCCGGTGGAGATCCGGGTACTCGGGAGCCTGCTCGAGAAGCAGCAGTCGACGCCCGAGTACTACCCGCTCACGGCGAACGCGCTCCTGGCCGCGTGCAACCAGCGGTCCAGCCGGGAGCCCGTGATGGACCTCGCGATGAGCGACGTCGTGGGCGCCCTCGACAGGCTGCGCGAGCTGGTGCTCGTGTGGAGCGCCGACGGGGCCCGCAGCGAGCGCTGGGAGCACAACCTGGATGCGCGCTGGGACCTCGACGCCTCGAGCAAGGCCGTGCTCACGCTGCTCTTCCTGCGCGGGGAGCAGACGCCGGGCGAGCTGCGGCAGCGGGCCGACCGGCTGCACGCGTTCGCGTCCCCCGAGGAGGTCGAGGCCACGCTCCGCCGCATGGCCGCGGACGGCGAGCCGCTCGTCTTCGAGCTGCCGCGCCGGCCCGGCCACAAGGAGGCCCGCTGGAGCCACCTCGCGGGCGGCATCCCGCCCGGCACGGAGAAGGCGGCGCCCATCGTCACGAGCGCGGCTC
Organism: uncultured Holophagales bacterium; assembly: GCA_964643185.1. Taxonomy (GTDB): domain Bacteria; phylum Acidobacteriota; class Thermoanaerobaculia; order UBA5066; family UBA5066; genus JAEUQS01. The sequence continues at coordinate 1,212 of CAZXSG010000274.1, read as the reverse complement.
CCGAGAACCTCGAGCGGCGCGTGGCGAAGCTGGAGCAGTCGGTCCTGGATCTGACCGAGCTCGTCGCGAAGCTGAAGGCCGAGCTCGGTGGGTGAGCGTCCGAGGGCCGGCAGCGCCGTCGCCGGTGGCGCCGTCGTCGCCGGCGCCACCGGGCTGGTGGGCTCACACCTCGTGCGTCTCCTCGCGCGGCAGGGCCCCGTCCTCGCGCTCGTGAGACGCGACGTGCCCCTGCCTGAGGGGGCCGTGGCCCGCCGCGTGGATTTCGACGCGCTCGATCTCTCGCGCAACGAGCTCGCGGGGGCCGACGTCTTCTGCGCGCTCGGCACGACGATCCGCAAGGCGGGCAGCCAGGCCGCGTTCCGCAAGGTCGACCTCGAGGCGGTGGCCTCGCTGGCCCGGGCCGCGGCGAAGAACGGGGCGCGCTTCTTCGGGCTCGTGAGCGCGCTGGGGGCCGATCCCGGCTCGAAGATCTTCTACAACCGCGTGAAGGGCGAGGCCGAGGCGGCCGTGCGCGAGAGCGGGATTCCCGGAGTCGGCATCGTGAGACCTTCGTTCCTCCTCGGCGAGCGAGCGGAATCGCGTCCCGCCGAGAAGCTCGGCATCGGCCTCGCGAAGCTCGCCGGCTTTGCCCTCGTGGGTCCGCTCGCGCGGTTCCGGGCCGTGGAAGCGGAAGACGTTGCCCGCGCGCTCGTGAGCCTCTCCGAGGCGGGTGCCGGCGTCCGTGTTCTCGAATCGGACGAAATCGGCGGTGCCGCCGGGACGCCGCCGACTTAACATCCCGTCTTCCACGTGACGACGAGCTTCGACGGAGACGCCCTTCTCTCGGCGGCGGAGCGCGCGGCCGAAACGCCTGCGGCCGCCGCCGAGGAGAGCTTCGACGTCCTCACCTTCTGGGTCGCGGGCGAGCTCTACGGTCTGCGACTGTCCGAGGTTTCCGAGGTTGCCAAGCTGCCCGCCATCACCCCCGTGCCCGGGCTGCCCGAGGTGCTCCTGGGGGCCGTGAACCTCCGAGGCGAGGTCCTCGCCGTGGCCGACCTCGCGACCCTTCTCGGGCTGGGCGCGGCGCGCATGGGGCCCGACGCGCGCCTCGTCATGGTGGCGGCCGGAACCGAGCGGGCCGGCCTTCTCGTGGACCGCATCGGCGACCCCGTCGCCGCGGTGCCGGCCAACCGCAGCGGCGGCGCCGACATCGTCCCGACGCCGGCCCTCCCC
>CAZXSG010000273.1:0-5963 GCA_964643185.1 uncultured Holophagales bacterium | reverse complement strand
CAGCAGCCCCGCGAGAGCGCCGTCGACCGCGACGAACATGACCGTTCCGCCGTCTCGTCGCAGCTCTTCGGCCCGCGCGGAGAGGCCCGCCTGCGAGATGCGCAGCTCATCGAGGAGCGCCCGTTTCCCAGCGCTCTGCCGTGGCAATCTCCCGGAATGCGCGGCTGTGTGAGAGGACTCTGCGCTCACGTTGCGTTGCTGGCGTTGCTTGCGCCGTGGGCTCGAGCGGTGGCCGTGGCAGTCCACGAGGCAGCGGATCACGACCGCCTTCAGACCGTGATCCTCTCTGCCGTCGAAGGGCTCGTCAACGGCCACGATCACGAGGAGGGTGCGCCGGCGACAAGGGCTCATCCAGGAAACGACCGGATGTCATTCGCGCGAAAATTGTTCTCGCGAGTCTGACGATGGGCAACGATGAAATCGCTGCCCGCCTCGGCACGCCGCGCCAGATCGCAAGCAATACACCACCGTTACTTCGTGATCTCCTCGATCCCTGCGGATTGCCTTGGTGACCCTTGCAAGAATGTCACTTGCCTTCGCCACCCAGACGAATGGGCCATGCCTTGTCGTCGTGCGAGTCGGCCTCGACGAGTTCGAACGCGGACGCGAACCGGCCGCGCCGGATGGCCTTGTCGTCGAGCTCGCGAAGAACCGCTCGACCATGTTGAGCCATGAAGCATCGTGGGCTGAAGTGAATGTGGAAGCGAGGATGGGCCTTCAGCCACACGTGGGTGAAAGCAGCAGCACGAGGAAGCGGGTCTCGGGGCGTGGCGCAACAACCGTGAGTGAGAGGCCGGATGTCGCCGAGATCATGAACGTCGGGGCCGCCCCGGCAGTCCAGTCGGAATGAAGATCCAGGCCCCGATCGCGAGCACGGCGATCGCCTTGGTGACCAAGACGAGCAGCCGTTTTCGCATGCTCACAGACGCGCCCCATCGCAGCAGCTTCTCGGCTGGGTAACTTCGCTCGACGCCCCGGCTCCTCGTAGCGCCGCCACGATCACGCTGACGGCTGGCGCGCCGTGATCGCCGAATCCCGAGGGGTAGAGACGGCAGACGGCTGGGCTGTCCGAGGGAGAGGCACCGAGAATCTCCCGACCGTTCACAAGGATCGTCGGTGAGCCGTAGCCCCGTGCATACACGGGCAAGTCGACGGCATCGGTCGTGAACTCGTTCCACGCCTCTGATAGGCCCGTTTCTCCGAGCGCCGCGCGGAGGTTTGCCCGGGTGCGCTCGACGTTCGGGCAGCCGGCGAAGTGTAGGAGGTCGATCGTTGGCATGATCACGTGCTCGCGCCCTCGAGCGCCCGCAGTCCCTGCTCAGCCGCCTGGCTCCCCTCAGCGAGCTTTTTCGGGCCAAAGTACTTCGCCGGCGTCGTCGTCAGTTCGAGTGCGACGCTCTCGTCCGACCGGTACTCTCCGGCGCTGGTCCGTTGTTCCGCAATGGCGATCGCGAGGTCGCGCCCGAGAGCAGCAAATCGATCTGGCGTGAGCTCGAGCCTGCCCCGGGCACGCTTCCCGAGTCGTGCAACATTGACCCGAGCCTCCCGCTCGCTGCCGCGGTCGACGCAGGCCGCGCCATACCGCCGGCCCCCTTCGATGTCTCGAAGCGACGCCGCTCTCGCTTTCGAGCTCAAGGGCTCCGCTTCGACATCGACGACATCGTGGCTCTTCGCGAGCTCATCGAGGGTCGGCTTGGCGAACGATCCGCACCCGAGGCCCGCTGCGCGGCAGTAGTCCAGCGGCGCCCCAGAGAGGCTGACGGGTGGTGGCGAAGCGGCGGAGCCCGCCACCGGCACAGGGCGCGGCGCGTTCGGGTGAGCGGCACGGTCGACCGTGGCCCCGTAGCCGAGCTTTCCGATCGCCTCGATCATTCTCGCCGGCGTCACCTTCACGTCGTCGTAGGCGACGACTACATGTTTCTTGTCGACGTCGGTCCTCACGTCGGAGACTCCGTCGAGACGCTTGAGCGCGATCCTGGTCGCGGTGGCACACGCCCCGCACGTCCACCCTTTGACCGCCAATGTTACGGTCTTGGGCGCGCCGAGGAGGGGAAAGTCTATGGAGAGGGAGAAGAGCATAGCGAGGAGAATTCTCATGCCGGAATTCTAGTGGCCCGGATCAGAGGATCAGCCGCGAGAGAGACGGAAAGGCGGCCGCGAGGGCCACGAGGATGGTCGCCGCCCAGAGCACGAGCTTCATGCCCGTGCTCACGCCGGGACGCGCGCAGGAGGAGCCGGGCTCACACGCTTCGGGGCGCGGAGTCCGATACGTGGTGTAGAACGCGGCACCGAGGAGAGAAGTCGCCGCAACCAGGAAGAGGGGCCGGTACGGCTCGACGCTGAGGAGAAGGGCGCCTCCGCCGAGGCCGAGCACTGCCAAGGCGAGCGGGCCAAAGCAGCAAATCGAAGCCGCGACGGCCGACGCAATCGCGCCCGCGCTCAGGATTGTGGGTCTCGACCCGCTCACGATCACGACCTCTTCAGAACGGTCTCGAGCGCCTGCCGGAAGCGGTCGAGTGCGTCCTCATGCTGGCCGGCCTTGGCGCACGGGATGACGCACGATTCGAGGTGCTCCTGCATCAAGGCGACGAGGACGCCGTTCAGCGCGGAACGCACGGCCGAGGCTTGTACGAGCAGCGAGTCACAGTCGTCGCCTGCGCCGAGCATCCGCCGGATCGCCGCCACGTGCCCCTCGATTCGCGCGAGGCGTGTGTCGAGGTCCTTACGGACGTGCAGAGGCAGGTTCGCGCCGCTGGATTCCGTTCGCCCCGCGATCGGCCTGATCATATTGTTCGGCAGTCGTTTCGGCTGAGCCATATCCCCCTCCCAGGGATATGGATGATGGATCGGACTCTTCCGCGAGTCAACCCGTTTTTTGGCGATGCCGAGCGGAACGTCCCCCATCGCTACATCCTTGCCCGGCGAAGCCGGAGCGCGTTCCCGATGACCGACACGGAGCTGAGGCTCATCGCGGCGCTCGCGATCATCGGGCTGAGCAGCAGCCCGAGCCACGGGTAAAGGACACCCGCCGCGATCGGCACGCCGAGGACGTTGTAGGCGAAGGCGAGAACCAGGTTCTGCCGTATGTTGCGCATCGTGGCGCGGCTCAGCGCCCGCGCTCGGGCGATGCCCGCGAGATCGCCCTTCACGAGCGTCACCCCGGCGCTTTCGATCGCCACGTCGGTCCCGGTCCCCATCGCGATTCCGACATTCGCCCGCGCGAGCGCCGGCGCGTCGTTCACTCCGTCGCCTGCCATCGCCACGATGCGGCCTTCCTGCTGGAGCTTCGCGATCGCCTTCGCCTTCGCTTCCGGAAGAACACCGGCGATCACTTCGTCGATGCCGAGCTTTTTCGCTACGGCCTCGGCCGTCGTCTGGCTGTCCCCGGTGAGCATCACGACGCGCACGCCCTCGTCGCGGAGCGACCGCAAAGCCGCCGGCGCGGAAGGCTTCACGGGATCCGAAACGCCCAGCAGCCCCGCGAGAGCGCCGTCGACCGCGACGAACATGACCGTTCCGCCGTCTTGTCGCAGCTCTTCGGCCCGCGCGAAGAGGCCCGCCTGCGAGATGCGCAGCTCATCGAGGAGCGCCGCGTTTCCCAGCGCGACGGCGCGCCCGTCGACCGTGCCGGTGACCCCCTTTCCGCTGACGGACGCGAAGTCCTGCGAGGCCGGCGCTTCGATCCCCCTCGCGCGAGCTCCGGCGAGGATGGCGGCCGCGAGCGGATGCTCGCTGCCGCGCTCCAGCCCCGCCGCGAGGCGCAGCACTTCGGCTTCGGCCACGCCGCCCTCGACCGCCACCACATGCACCAGGGTCGGCTTCCCCTCGGTGAGCGTCCCCGTCTTGTCGACCACGAGCGTGTCGACCTTCTCGAGAGCCTCGAGCGCTTCGGCGTTCTTGAAAAGGACGCCGGCGAGCGCGCCTCGACCCGTTCCGACCATGATCGACATCGGCGTCGCGAGGCCGAGCGCGCACGGACACGCAATGATGAGCACCGCAACCGCGTTCACGAGCGCGTAGGCCAGCCGCGGCTCCGGACCCCATATGGCCCACACGGCGAAGGTCGCGAGGGAGATGGCGATCACCGCCGGGACGAACCAGCCCGACACCGTGTCGGCGAGCCGCTGGATCGGAGCCCGGCTCCGCTGCGCCTCGCCCACCATCCGCACGATCTGCCCGAGGAGCGACTCTGCGCCCACGCGCTCCGTGCGCATCAGGAACCCGCCGGTGCCGTTCACGGTGCCACCGATGACGCGGCTGCCAGCCGCCTTCTCCACCGGGATCGGCTCTCCGGTGACCATCGACTCGTCCACCACGCTTCGGCCGTCGAGCACGACGCCGTCCACGGGCACCTTCTCTCCAGGCCGCACCCGTACCTGGCTGCCGGGGACGACGCCCTCGAGCGGCACGTCCTCCTCGCGGCCGTCCGGCCCCACGACCCGCGCCGTCTTCGGCGCCAGGTCGAGGAGCGCCCGGATCGCGCGGCCCGTCTGGCTCCGCGCCCGAAGCTCGAGAACCTGACCGAGCAAGACCAAAGTCGTGATGACGGCGGCCGCCTCGAAATAGACCGGCACGGCGCCACCATGCTGCCGGAACGCGTGCGGAAGGATGGCCGGGAAGAGCGTGGCGATCAGACTGTAGATGTAGGCCGCTCCGGTTCCCATCGCGATCAGCGTGAACATGTTGAGACGGCGCGTGACGAGGGACGCCCATCCCCGCTCGAAGAACGGCCACCCGCCCCACAGAACCACGGGTGACGCGAGAACCAGCTGGATCCACGTCGCGGCTGCCGGCGACAACAGACGCTCGAGCGGACGGCCGGGGAGCACGTCGGCCATGGCGATGGCGAACGTCGGGATCGTGAAGCCGAGGCTGACCCAGAACCGCCTCGACATGTCGACGAGCTCCGGGTTGGGAGCATCCAGGATCGAGATCTCGCGGGGCTCGAGCGCCATACCGCAGATCGGGCAGGTGCCCGGCCCGGCGCGGACGATCTCCGGGTGCATGGGGCAGGTCCACGCCCCGGATGGGGCCGCAGCGACGGCGGGTTGCGGCGAGCCAGGCGTTTTCTTCGCGGGCTCGGACAGATAGCGCGCCGGATCGGCGAGAAATTTCGTACGGCACCCCGCGCTACAGAACCGGATCGTCGCGCCACCGTGCTCGGTCTGGTGCGGCGTCGCCGTCGTGACCGTCATTCCGCAAACGGGATCCTTCCCGTCACCATCGGGCGCCGCGGCCGGCACGCTCGACGTTTCCAGCTCCTTCATCTCGGCCCTTCGGGCTTCTTTCTCGGAGCGCTCACGTGAACGTGGACGATGCGCCAGGCTCCGTCTCGCCGGCGGAGCACGACGCTCTGCATTCCCTTCATGTCGAACGCGCGCTTTTCGTACGTCCCTTGGAGCCGCAGCTCGAACGTCGCGAGCGCCATATCGACCCCTGCGACGATGCGCAGGTTCGTGCGCTCCTGCTTCGTGATCTTCATCACGGTGAGCTCGTGCTTCAGGTGGTGGTCGCGGTAGTCCGCCCAGCCCCAATTCGCTTCGCCCGACTCGATGACGCTCGAGGTCTCCTCAGTTTCCCAGCAGGCGGACACGCCGGCCAGGTCGCCCTTCCGGAACGCATCGGACTCCCGATCGAGCACCTGCGCGATCTCGACATCAGCAGGCTGCCCGGCCCCGAGAGCATTCGAAGAGCCGGCCACGACGGCCACGAGCATCAGAGCCCGAGCAATGAATCGACCCATCCGAGACCTCCTCGCGCTTCATGTCGCGCGCTCGCAGGGCTTGATTGCACTGTAAAGACAGAGTGTTCCATATAGGGTGCTGAAGGCCCCGCGCTGTGAACCCCGCGAGAACCCTGCCTCCTCGAACAACAGGACCAGCTTACCTTGCACCTTGTCTGCCGTGTTTCCCAAGCCGTCAAGCATCTGTATGAGAAGACACAGGCCCCTCATCAAGGAATCC
>CAZXSG010000272.1:0-5979 GCA_964643185.1 uncultured Holophagales bacterium | reverse complement strand
CGACGCCACGAGCTCGATCGAATCGCCGTCGGGGCGGCAGGATCTCGGGATCATCGATCAACGCATCACGAACGTCATGGCCTCGCTCGGTCTCCGGCGATTCTTCGGAGACCACTCCATCGCGATCGAAGCGCTCGCCGGCCGCCTCGCCACGGATCGCGCCGACCGCAGTGTCTTCTCGGGAGGCGGCGCGAACGCGTTCTCGTACGAGGTTCTGGGGGTCCCGTGGGGCGCCCGGCTCTCGGGCCGTCTTCTCACCGGCTCACGGCGGCTCGTCCTGGACGGTGCGGTGTCCTTTCTCCGTACGACGAGCGATCTCGATGACGTGACGAACCCCGAGACCGGCCCCCGGCGGGCCGACGAGGGGCTTTCCGAGGAATGGGCGGCCTCTCTCTCGCCGACCTTCCACGTCACGCGGCGCCTCGGCCTCACGGTCGGACTCGGTCTCGTCTTCCGGGACGACGAGTCGGGGCTCACGGTGCGGCGGAAGAGCGGTGAGCGGAGGGGCACGACGGTGCTCGCGGGCCTCAGATTCCAGGTGTCGCCTGCCGCGTCGGTCTCGCTCGAGGGGGCTCACGACGAGCGGCGGGTATCCGTTCCGCCCGGTGGCCCCTCGTACCAGAAGTTCCGTGACCGCGACACGCGGCTCGCGATCTCGGCGGGGCTTCGCTTCTGAGGTCTCGCGCCGCCCCGCGGTTTCCGCTGTCCGGGAGGCCGCGCCTCTTCGGTGTCGCCGTGTCCCACTATCAGGTCGAAGGGGGGGACCCCTGCGACTTCACGGATTGGGAGGCCGCGGGCCGCACGAAAGGCGGACCGTGCGGCGCTGCCGTGGGCTCCTGGGAGCGCTACGAGGAGGACGTCGATCTGGCCGCCGGCATCGGCGCGAACGCGTTCCGGTTCTCGGTGTCGTGGAGCCGAGTCGAGACGGAGCGGGGCCGCTTCGACGACGCGGCCCTCGCGCGCTACCGCCGGCTCGTCGATCACTGTATCCGCCGCGGGGTGACGCCGGTCGTGACGCTCCTCCACTACACGCATCCGGTCTGGTTCCATCGCGAGACGCCGTGGACGAGCCGGGCGTCCGTGCCCACGTTCGCGCGTTTCGCGCGCGCGGTCGCCGAGGCTCTCGGGGACGGCGTGAGCGTGTACACCGTGCTCAACGAGCCTCTCGTGATGCTCCTCGGGGGCTTCCTCGACGGACAGATCCCGCCCGGCCTCGCGGACGCCCGCGCGCTCTCTCTCGCGCTCGAGAACGTCTATGCGGCGCATGCCGCCGCGGCGCGGGAGATTCGCGCCGTGAACCCCGCCGCCGCCGTGGGCATCGCGCACAACGTGATGGCGTTCGCGCCCGAGCGGCCCCGCAACCCGCTCGACCGGCTGCTCGCGCGCATCGCTCACGGCTTCTACAACCGCGACTTCCTGGAGGCGTTCCTCACGGGGCGCTGGGATCTCTACCTCCCGCCGTTCACGAGACTGAGGGGGCGGAACCCCGAGCTCGCGGGCTCTCTCGACTTCATCGGCGTGAACTACTACTCGCGGCTCCATCTCCGCTGTCCGGGGCGTCTGCGGGGCATCGCGGGCTTCGGCTATCTCGACCGCACGGGGCGCGGGCTCACCGACAACGGCTGGGAGATCGTGCCCGAGGACTTCGAGCCGCTTCTCGTCGAGCTCTCGGGCCTCGGTCTCCCGCTCCTGGTCGCGGAGAACGGCCTTGCCGATGCCGATGACCGTCACAGAGCCCGCTTCCTCGAGGACCACGTGGCCGCCGTGCTCCGCGCGAACGCGAAGGGCGCGAACGTGAGCGGGTACTTCCACTGGTCGCTCGTGGACAACTTCGAATGGCTCGATGGCTACGGCCCGAAGTTCGGCCTCTTCGCGGTCGACCGGGACACGATGAAGCGCTCCGCGCGGCCCTCCTCGGAGACGTTCGCCGCGCTCGCGAGCCGGTTCCTGGAGGCGTTTCCAGCCGGCAGGGCTGACCAGAGTTAACCCAACGTTCATCCCGGGCACACCTCGGCCGAACCCCCGCAGTCGAGTCTGTGATTCCGAAGGGGAATGCCGATGCTGCTCTGCGACTTCCACGTCCACAGCACCTGGTCCGACGGAAAGCTCGGGATTCCGGAAATCGTCGACCTGTTCGGCGCTGCGGGGCACGACGCCATCGCGATCACCGACCATGTCGTGAACTCCGACAGTCTGCTCGGAAAGGCCGCGCGACGTTTCGGTCTCACGGTCACGCCCGAGACGTTTCCGTCGTACCGGGAAGAGATCGCGCGCGAGGCCAGGAGGGCCTGGGACTCGTATCGCATGATCGTCCTCGCGGGGGTCGAGCTGTCGCGGAACGCGGTGACGCGAAACGCGTCGGCCCACGCGCTCGCTCTCGGCCTCGACACGTTCGTGTCGGCCGACGGCACACCGGAGGAAATGCTCGGCGCGGCCCGCGCAGCCGGCGCGATCACCGTGGCGTGCCATCCCCACGAACAGAGCGACTGGTTCTCCAACACGTTCTACCTCTGGAACAGAAGGCAGGAGCTGGCCCCGCTCGTGGATCTCTGGGAGCTGGCCTGCCGATGGGACCTCTTTCCGCCCGTGGCGCGCGCGCGCCTTCCCTTTCTCGGCAACAGTGACTTTCACGATCGCCCTCACATGTGGGCCTGGAAGACGCTCGTGGATTCCCCCAAGAACGAGAAGGCCATCTTCGCGGCGCTCCGCAAGGGCACGGGCCTCGGGGTCACGCGCCTCGTCCCGCGGTTCGAGGTCGAGGCCGCGACCGAGGTCCTCACTCGGCCTGCTCTGCCCGCCCTGCTGGCCCCCACCGCCGCCTGAGAAAAGGAGCCGCCGTGTCCGTCACCAACTTCCTCCTGGCACTCGCCCTCGTGGGTGTCCTCCTCACCTCCTGGCAGGTGGTGCTCACGGCGCTCCTCAGGAAGCGGGCCCGCCCTTTCGCGTTCGGCCCGCGGGAAACGATTCCGAACGTTTCCCCGCGGGCCGCTTCCACCGCGACGACGAGGCTTTCCATCCTGAAGCCGCTCTCGGGGCTCGAGGATGAGCTCGAGGAGAACCTCGAGTCGTTCGCCCGGCTCCCGCTCTCCTACGAGCTGATCCTCTCGGTCGAAAGCGCCGGCGATCCGGCCCGGGAGGTCGCCGAGCGGGTGATCGCCCGCAACCCCGGGGCGCCGATCCGGCTCGTCGTGGGCGGAGGCTCGGGCCGGAGCCTCGTGAACCCGAAGGTCGACCGCCTCGTCGCCGCCGCCCGCCATGCCACGGGCGGCATCTTCCTCATCTCCGACGCCAACGTGCGCGCGAGCCTTCCGGCCCTTCTCGAGGTGCTCGGGCGGTTCGACGACGAGCGCGTCGGAATCGTCTCGACACCGTTCGTCGCCGCGGGCGCGGCCACGCTCGGGGCCCGCATCGAGGCTCTCCATCTCCTGACGTTCGTCCTCACGGGGAGCGTCCTCGCGGCTTCGGTCGACATCCCCTGCGTCGTGGGAAAGTCGATGGCGGTGCGGCGCGATCTCCTGGACCGGGCCGGCGGATTCGAAGCGTTCCTGGGCGTCCTCGCGGAGGACCAGGCCCTGGGCCTCGCCATGAAACGGCTCGGCTTCCGCGTCGTCCTGGGGAGCGAGGTCGTCGAGAACGTCGTCGTGAGCCGGCCCCTCGGGCGGGCCCTCGCCCGCCAGGTGCGCTGGAACAAGCTGCGGTTTTCGTTCTCGGGTCCGCTCTACCTCGGAGAGCTCCTGCTGAATCCCTTCGGGGTCTCGCTCCTGGCGCTCGCCTCGGCCGTCGTTGCCGGGCCGTGGGAAAGCGTCTCTCGCGCCGGCTTCGCCGTCGCGCTCGTGGCGGTGCTGCGCAGCCTTCAGGCCCTCGTTCTGGGCCGGCTCACCGGGGCCCGGGTGAGCGCGGTCGATGCGGCTCTCATGCCGCTCAAGGACGTTCTCCAGCTGGGCGCCCAGGTCCTCCCGCTCCTCTCGAAGGAAGTGAGCTGGCACGGGCACCGGGCGCGGCTCGGACCCGGCACCCGGCTCATCCCGGCGGCCGTCTCCTGACCCTCTCTCGTATACTTTCGCGCTCCCGCAGAGGTGCGTAGCCCGGAACGGGCGGAGCCCCACGAGCAGGTGCGCAGCGCGGGCGAGAAAGGTGCTCAATGCTTCTTCCAGGGCGAACGGTTCACGCGGTTCTGGCGCTCACCCTCCTCACGACCGTCACGGCGGCCTGCAGCAAGAAAAAAGAGGCTCCCGCTCCCGCCGGATCCTCGTCCGGCGCCCCCGCGGCGTCCTCGGCCCCCGGCGCGGCGAGCCAGGTGGCGCCCGCTGAGACCGGCTTTCTTCCCGAGGCGGCGTCGGCCACGGGTCTCGAGAACGGAGTCGCCGTGACCTCGAATCCACAGGGAGGGTCGGCCGCGACGTCACGGGTTCCGAATCTCGACATTCCCTGCGGTCGCTCGACTCCCGCCGACACCGTGAGAACGGTGCGGACGTTCGAGACCCTCTTCGTCGCGGAGAAGCCGGGTGTTCACGAGTTTGCCTTGATGACCGACGACGACTCGGTGTTCTCGGTCGGCGGCAAAGAAGTGGGAAGGTCCGAGACGCTTCGGGAAGGAAGAGTCAAAGTCCCCTTCTCGAAGGCCGGTGTCTACCGGCTCTCGCTGGAGCTCACCAACAACATGGGGCCCTACTGCGCCGACATCAAGTACCTGGAGCCTGGCGCCGAGATGTTCGCGCCGTTGCCGCCCGCCCGCCTCTTCGTGCCCCGCTGACGAGATGAGTGAGGGAGCCGTGGACGGCGTGGAAGTCGAGGTCCCCGCGCCGGCGGCGTCTCCGCCTGGACGGCTCGGGCTGCGAGCGCTTCTCGTGGGCGCCGTCCTGCCGCTTCTCTTCCTCGCGCAAGGGCTCCTGACGCTCGGACACTTCGGTGAGACCTTCGACGAGAAGTTCGACCGGAACATCGGGCACTACTACTACCGCGAATGGGCGACTCGGGGGGTCAAGGGCCTCGAGGAGACCTTCATACCCCTCCAACGGAACTACGGGCCTCTCTTCGACGTGCTGGTCGTGGCGTCCGAGGACCATCTCCACCAGAAGCGCAAGATCCTGAAGACGGAGCTCGAGGGGTTCCACCTCCCCGTCCTTCTGGTCACCTCGCTCGCGGTGTTCGCCGTCTATCTCGTGGCCGCCGGGAGCTTCGGAGTTCCCACCGGACTCCTCGCCTCACTGGTGTTCTGTCTGATTCCGCAGGTCGTCGGGCATTCGCAGAACAACCTGAAGGACACGCCCCTCATGGCGTTTTTCGCGCTGTCGCTCGCGGCGTTCTTGTGGGCCGTGAGGGGAGACCGCCTCTGGCGCTATCTGATCGCGGGGCTGCTCGCGGGCGTGACCTACACGATCAAGCTGAACGCGCTCCTGATCTACCCCATCGTGGGTCTCTGGTTCGTGCTCTTCGCGGGGCGCGGCGTCCGGGCCTATCTGAGGTTCACGCTGGGTATGCTCCTCGCGCTCGCCTCCAGCCTCGGCGCGATTCTCCTCGTGTGGCCGTACTACCGGCACGAGACCCTGAAGCGCTTTCCCGAAACGCTGAAGGTCTTCCGCGAGGCCGCCATCTTCAACGAAGAGGTCTTCTACCTCGGGAAGCACATCCGGGCCTCGGAAATCCCCTGGCACTTTCCCTTCGTCCAGCTCGGTGTCACGACGCCTCTCCTGTTCCTCGCGCTCCTTCTGGTGGCGGTGTTCTTCACGGCGAAGGAGCTGCGGAAGAAGAGCGCCGACGGACTCGTGCTCTCGTTCCTTTTCGTATGGCTGCTCTTCCCGATGGTCCTGCAGGCCGCGTCGGGGGCATCGATGTACGACGGCATGCGCCACTACCTCACGGTTCTGCCCGCGCCCGCCGTCCTCGTGGGCACCTCGGGCGTGCGGCCCGTCGCCCCGCTGAATCCGTTCAGCCCTCCGGGCCGGGAACCGCCCCCGGCGCTCTCGAACCCGTTCAGCC
>CAZXSG010000271.1:0-5995 GCA_964643185.1 uncultured Holophagales bacterium | reverse complement strand
CGTGGTGTTCAAGAAGGACTACGAGCTGGTGAACGGCGAGCGGCAGAACGCCTACTACCCGAACGAATCCGTCGGGATCGCGTGCGGGTTCCTGATCGCGGCGATCCACGAGGCCGGTCTCGTGACGCTCACGCACACGCCGTCGCCCATGAATTTCCTGGGAGAGATCCTGGGTGCCGCGCCCGGCGAGAAGGCCTACCTGCTCCTGCCGGTGGGCCAGCCGGCGGACGGGGCCGAGGTGCCCGACATCCACCGGAAGCCGCTCGATCGGGTGCTCACCTGGAGGTGAGGTCTATCCCCTCAGTGTGAACGTCACGCGCACGGTGAGGTAGACGGGCACGGCGCGTCCGCTGTACGTGGCGGGCCGGTAGCGCCACTTGCGCACGGCGTCGATGGCAGAGGCATTGAAGAGCGGGCTCGTCGTCTCCAGCATCCGCACGTCGGTCACCGTGCCGTCGGCCGCGATGATGGCCTCGACGAGCACGAATCCCTGCAGTCGCGCGCGGATCGCGAGGTTCGGGTAAACCGGGTCGACGGAGTGGATGAGCACGGGCTCGGAAACTCCCTCCGTACCCGGCTTGTACGGCCCTGGAGTGCTGGAGCCGGCGGGCGGTCCATCGTCCGCGGGCCGCCGCCCGAAGGGGTCCGGGATGCCATCAGCGGAGGACCCGGGCCCCGAGTCAGCGGGAGCGGCTGACGGAGGCCCATCGGGGATGGCCTCGGGCTGGAAAGGAGTTTCCTCCTGGACGGGAGCGGTCTCGGGCTCTGCGGCTCGCCGTGGCGCAGGCGACTCGACTCTGGGAGCGGGCGCCGGCGCCTGCTCGGGCTTCGCCACAGGAGGCAGCCGCAGGGGCTCCTCGACGGGCATCAGGAACACGGGCACGTAAGGCTCCATCGGGATCGAGGGATCCGGCGGATCGCTCACGGCCCACGTCGAGCCCACGATGAGCACCGCCCCGAGGACGACGTGGAGGGCGGCGGAGACGGACAGTGGACCGGCCTTCAGGGACTTCACTGCGGCGAGCTCGAACATGGGCGGGTCTCCTTTGCAGAAAGGAGACCCGCCCGGATCAGGAAAGTTCCCGCGGGCCTAGAACCCGATCCTAGAAGCCAATCGTTCCCTGGTTGCTGCCCGTCGGTCCGAGGACGTAGATGTCGCTCCGCTTGCTGTTGGGATCGTTGTCGATCTTGGTCGCGACGGCGAGCACGCGGCCCGCGCCGCTGACCCACTCGACGACCGTCTCGACGTCGACATACTGCACGGCGCCGCTCTCGGTCGCGGCCACGTCGGAGAGGAAGCGGTTGATCTGGAGCCGCTGGAACGCGCGGAGGTCGTATTCCTTCTGGGCGAGCGGCTGCCCCAGCGAGCCGGCGGGCACGACCTTCACCCGGATGCGGACGGGCTGCCCCGTCGTCTCGGCGAGGATGAGGTTGGTGCGATAGCGATCGCTCTCCTCGAGGCCCGGGTGCGAGACGACCGCCGACGGCGGACCGCCCGCGGGGTTGCCGAGCGCTTCGACGGCCTCGGGCGCATAGGCCGCGAGCGTGGACGGAGACGCGCCGCGCGAGGCGTCGGTGAGGCTGAGCGGCGTGCCCGTGTCGGACGTGACGACGACCTTGCGAATGTCGGCGCCCTCCACGAACACCATGCCCGCCGTGTTGTTCGTCATGCCGAAGAACGTGCCGACGACGTCTGTCAGCGTGACCGTCCGGCGGCCGGGAATCGAGAGAGTCTTGGGCTCGACGGTCGAGCCGTCGTCGGGCAGGTAGCGCAGCGTGAGGTTCGCGGTCGAGCCCACGCCGTTCGTGATCGAGACGGTCGTCGTGAAGAGCGAGTTGTTCGCGCCGCTCGCGCGGGCCGCGGCCGCGATCACGAAGCGGGAAAGGGCACGGGGCGAAAGGGCGTTCCGGCCCTTGCCCTGAGCACGCAACGCGCGCAGGTTCGTCTCCACGGTCTCCTGCACGAAGCGGCCGGCCCGCGTGGTGTAGCCCTGCGAGGCGTTGTCGATCACGGTCGCGAAGCCGGCGATGGGGCCGATGCCCTCGAGGGGCGTCACCTCGAGGCTCGCGCCGTCGTAGCTCTCGCTCTGCGGGAAGAGCGAGTCGTCGTTGAAGTTGATCTGCTCCTTGGAGTAGGCCTTCACCGTGATGTCGCGCGACCGCGCCTCGGTGCCGTCGGCCCTGCGGAGCGACAGCCGCGCGGTGAGCTCGGCGCCCGAGGTCTCGGCCAGGATCACGTTCGTGCGGAAGCCGGAGCCCGAGCCGCCCTTGAGGCCGGTGATGACGAGCGGCGCGCCGCCGTAGCGCGAGAGGCTCGCGCCCTCGCGGGACTGCACGGTGGGGATCTCGGCTCCGTAGCGCACGGCGCCGGATTCCTTCTGGGTGAGGGAGTCGACCGTGGTGCGCACGGAGAGGCTCGAGATGTCGGTCGAGCGGATCTCCACGAGGCCCGAGCCGGTGACGTCGAAGAGGCCGCGCACGAAGTCGGCGAGGCGGTAGGTGGAATAGGGCTGGAGCTGAACCTGGGCGCGCTTCACGAGCGGGTGGCCGATACCGTCGGCGCCGGCCGGCGTGTAGTAGAGGTCGGCGCCGAGCACCGAGGCCGACTTGTTGCGGATCCAGCCGTCCGAGAGGAAGAGCGCGCCGCTGCCCTGCGCGCTGACGCCCGTGGGCAGGATGAGCGAGTAGGTGTTCGCGTCGAGGCGCGCGCGGCGGATGCCCGTCTGGATGCTCACGGGCTCCTCGTCGAACACCTGGAGCACGGCGCGGTCGGTCGCGAGACCGTCGACGTTCTCGAACGTCACGTACGTGGCGAACGGGCCGTTGCCGTCGGCCGTCGCGCGCTTCGTGCGGTCCACGCTGAGCGTGAGGGCGACCGTCTCGCCGGGCGCGATGGTGCCGCTTCCGCCGTCCACGCGCAGCCAGGCGCCGCCCGGTCCCACGCGGGGCGCGATGCGGGCGGGCTGCGAGCCCGAGTTCACGAGGTACACGGTGCTCGTGGGCGGCGCGACGCCGCGGGGCGTGATGAAGTGGACCTCGTTGGAACCCGCGATGCCGAGCCGCGAGGGCCGGGCCGGGCTGGCGGGAGCGCTGCCGAGGACGGTGAGCGTCACCGACGTGCAGACCGTCTTGGGGCCGAGCGCGTCCCAGGTGCCGCAGATGCCGCCGAAGAGCGTCGCCTGCGCGAGGGCGCTCGCGGGGTCGAAGTCGAGCGTGACGGTCACGGAGGCGCCGGGCGCCACGTTCGCGGCGCTCGTGGGGTTGGGCCGCACGAAGCCGATCGTCGCGGCGAGGTTCAGCGTCGCGGCCTGGCTGCCGATGTTCTTGAACACGACCGTCGAGCCCGAGGGCGGCGCGCCACCCGCGACGACGACGCCCGCGGGGGCCTGGGCCTGCGTCACGACGAAGGACGCCGGGCCGAGCTCGGTTCTCACGAGAACGGCGTTGGAATCGCCGCTGGGGCAATTGAGCGACGAGACCGCGCGTACGACGGCGCAGTACGTGGCGACCCGCCCGTTCTCGGTGGGCACCGCGATCGAGGGGCGCGAGGACGTGTAGCGCACGCGTCCGGTGGAGCAGTCCTCGCTCGGGGCCACGTCGATCTGGTAGGTCCCGTCCGGGTCCTGAGCGAGCGTCGGCGTCCACGAGAGCGTGAAGCTGTTGCCCGCCCGCACGTTCGCGGCCGGGACGCTCGTGAAGGCCGGCGTGTCGGGCCGGTCACAGCTCGACTGCGCGACGACGATGTCCGCCGCGGCGACGCCGCCGCCGAGAGCCGTGGGGAGCGTCGCGGTGATGACGGCGCTGCCGCCCCGGAATCCGCCCACGTTGAAGCTCGCGCTCGAGGCGTTCGCGTTCACCGTGACGGACGCGGGCACGCCGGCCGTGTTGGGATCCGTCGTCGCGATGGCGATCGCCGTCGACGAGGACTGCGCCGGCGAGAGGCGCACGGTCATGACCCCGGAGCCGCCATTGAGGACGCGGAGAGAACCGGGATCGAGCGTGATCGTGACGTTTCCCTGCGGCGAGGTCTGCGCGGTGACGACGGCCGAGTCCTCGCTGACGACCTTGTTCGGGTTGATGGGGTGCGGGTTCGTGAACGTCCGCACCTTGAACGCGTAGTTCGTCGACGGGCTGAGGTTCCGCACGGTGAAGGAGGAGTCCTCCTTGCTCGCCGTGGCGCCGGCCACCTGGAACGGCCCCTGCGCCGAGGGCGCCACGAGGATCTCGTAGCCGCCGCCGTCGTCGGTGTAGCGGATGGGCACCCAGCGCACGGTCACCGAGGACGTCGTGGGAATGGTCGTCAGGCCGGGTGGGGCGATCGTCTGCGACTCGTCGAAGTAGCTGCTCTTCTGCAGCATGAACTCGCGGAGCGCGCCGCTCTCGATGCGCAGCGCGTTCCAGCGCAGGTAGAGGCCGTAGCCGTCCTGGAGGTTCGTGAGCTTCGTGAGCTCGGCGGGCAGCTCCCCGCTCAGCTTGTTGCCGTCGGCGTACAGAAAGCCGAGGTTCGTGAGGTCCCCCCAAGAGGCCGGCACGTTGCCGTCGATGGCACAGAACGAGAGGTCGATGTACCGCAGGTTCGAGGCCCGGGAGAGGCCCGCGGGCAGCGGACCGGTCAGGTCGTTCTCGCTGAGGTTCAGGTCGCGCAGCTCGGGCAGGAGGCCCAGCTCGCCGGGGATGGGCCCCGAGAGGTCGTTGAACGAGAGGTTCAGCTCCGTGAGGCTCGCCATGCCCGCGAGGTCCGACGGGATCGGGCCCGAGAGCTGGTTGGCCTGCATGTTGAAGTTGCCGAGCTTCGTGAGCCGGCCCAGGCCCGAGGGCAGAGAACCCGATATCTGGTTTCCGTCCAGGTAGGCGCGCTCGAGGAGCACGAGGTTGGTGAAGCCCGAGGGAAGTCCGCCCGAGAGCCCGTTGCCCGTGAGGAACAGGTTCGTGAGCTTCACGAGGTTGCCGATCTCCTCGGGGATCGGTCCGACGAGCGCGTTGTCCCGGAGGTAGATCTGCTCGAGCAGGGTGAGGTTCCCGATCGACGTGGGAATGGTGCCCGTGAGCGCGTTGCCGTCGAGGTCGAGGTACCAGAGCCGCGCGAGGTTGCCGATCGAGGACGGAATCGGCCCGCTCAGGCGGGTCTGCCAGATCGCGAGGGAGCGCAGGTTGACGAGGTTTCCGATCTCGCCGGGGATCCCGCCCGAGATCTGGTTCTCGCCGAGGGCGAGGTCCTCGAGGCGGGTGAGGTTGCCGATCTCTGCGGGCAGAGAGCCCGTCAGCTTGTTGCGCTGGAGGCTCAGGTAGCGGAGCTCCGTGAGCAGGCCGAGCGAGGGCCCGATCTCTCCGGTGAAGGAGTTCTCGATGGCGCGGAGGTCGCGAAGGCCTCTCGGCAGAGTCGCGAAGTCGAGCACGCCGTCGAACTTGTTCTGGTCGAGGTGAAGCGTGTGGAAGCCGTCGGGAAGGGTCGGCACCCCACCGGTGAGCTGGTTGTACTCGACGTGCAGCTCCTCGAGCGTGCGGAGACCCGCGAGGGGCGGCAGCGGTCCCGTGAGGCGGTTGCCCGAAAGATCGATCGTGACGAGGGACGGCGACGACGCGAGCGCGGCCGGGAACGGCCCCGTCAGCTCGTTGCTGGCCGCCGAGAGGTTCCGGAGCTTCGGCAGCGCCGCGAGCGACGCGGCGGAGAGGTCGGTGAGGTCGTTGTCGGCGGCGTAGAGGTCCTCGAGGAGGACGAGGCCCGACATCGACGGGGGCAGGGCCCCCGAGAACGTGTACCCGCCGATGTAGAGGCGCTGCAGCTTCACGAGCCGCCCGAGGTCCGAGGGGAGCGGCCCGGAAAGGAGGTTCGAGTACACGCTCAGCACCTCGAGGTTGACGAGACCCGTGATGCCGGAGGGCAGGTTGCCGGTGAGCCTGTTCGTACCGAGGTCCAGGAATTTCAGGTTCGTGAGGCGGCCGAGGTCCGCAGGAATCGTCCCCGACAGCTGGTTCGAAGAGACGTTGAGGCCCT
>CAZXSG010000270.1:0-6058 GCA_964643185.1 uncultured Holophagales bacterium | reverse complement strand
TCGCTGACGAACCCGTTGAGCGGCGGGAGCCCCGTGATGGCGACGGCGCCCGCGAGGAAGGCCGCCGCCGTCCACGGCATGCGCCTCGCGAGGCCGCCCATGCGGTCGATCTCACGGGTATGGGTGGCGTGAATCGCCGCCCCCGCGCTCAGAAAGAGAAGCGCCTTGAAGAGGCCGTGATTCCAGACGTGGAGGAGCGCGCCCGCGTATCCGAGCGTCGCGAGGAGCGGCTCCCCCTGTGTCTGGGCGAGGACGCCGATCCCGAGCCCCGTCACGATGATGCCGATGTTCTCGATGCTGTGGTACGCGAGGAGCCGCTTGAGATCGTGCTGCGCGAGGGCGAACGCGACCCCCAGCACGCTGGACGCGATTCCCAGGAGGAGCAGCGTCGTGCCGAAGGCCGGAGGGATCTCGTCGAACAGAGAGAGCACGCGCACGAGCCCGTAGATGCCCATCTTGATCGTCACGCCCGACATCACGGCCGAGACGTGGCTCGGCGCGGCGGCGTGCGCGGCCGGCAGCCACACGTGGAGCGGCATGAGACCGGCCTTCACGCCGAACGCGAAGAGCGAAAGCAGGAAGAGCGTCTGCCCTTGCGGCCCGGCGCCCGTCCCGGCCGGGAGCGGCACGAACTGCCAGGTCGCCGTGGCCGCGTGGAGGAGCGCGACGATCGCGAAGAGAGCGAGCGTCGCACAGTGGCTCGCGGCCACGTAGATCCACGCCGCGCCGCGGCTCTCCTCGCGCTCGTGCTCGGTCGCGACGAGGAAGAACGAGGCCAGCGCGACGATCTCCCAGGCGGCGAGGAAGAGGATCGTGTTCGAGGCACAGAGAGCGATCGCGAGAGACCCCGTGAGCACCCCGAAGAACGTGGACACAGAGTCGGCGCGGGCCCGCTCGGGAGGCCAGTAGCGCCGGGCGTAGAGCCCGCCCGCGCCCGCGAGGAGGAACACCGGGGCCACGAAGAACGCGGACAGCGCGTCCACGCGGAGCGCGAGGGCTCCGGCCGGGATACGCCACCGGAGCGAGAGCTCCGCGGCACCGGCGCCGGCGCCGGCGAGACCCAGGCCCGAGCCGAGGAGCCCCGCGAGCGCGCCCGCGAGGAGGAGCGGCGCGGTCGCGTTGCTGGTCCTTCGGGAAGCGAGGGACGGAAGGCCGCTCACCGCACACAGCAGAGCGCCGGCGAGCACGAGGATCTCGCTCACCGCCCGGCCCACAGCAGCGGGAAGACGACGGCCCACGCGATGGAGGCGAGGAGCGTCACGAGGATGTACAGGAGATAGAGCGGCAGGCGGCCGTGCTGCAACCGGCGAACCTGCATCGCCCGGACTCCCCACCGCGCCGCGAACGGCAGGAGGACGCGGTCGGTGAACGGCTCGTCGACGTTCACGCCGAACACGGCCGAGCCGGCTGACGGGTGGAGCCCGTGAAGAACGGGCAGGCGGATCGCGGGCGACAGGAACCGCGGGAGGAGGCGGCTCGTGAACCACTCGGAGAGAGAGCGCGCCGTGTACTGCATGCTCGCCGTGGGCCGCGCGTAGCCACAGTCCCAGGTGGCGCGTCGAGGGCTCTTCCGGGTCGAGGCGACGAGCGCGAGAACGGTGAGCGCCGTCGCGAGGAAGGCGAGCGCGACCGGAGCGCCGAGTGCGATCAGGAACGGCGCGACCACGCCCGGAGCGCCGGTGACCGTCTCGAGCGCCGAGGCGACGGCCGCGGGGAAGACGCCGAGCGCGAGACACGCGGCCGAAAGGACGACGAGCGGCGCCCGCATGGTGAGCGGCGCCTCGTGCGCCTCGAGGGCCGCGTCGCTCCGCGGGGATCCCAGGAACATCGCCCCCGTGAGCCTCACGAAGCACGCGACGGCCAGCGCCCCCGCCAGCGCGAGGACGGCCGCGGCGAGCGCCGTGGCGTTCCCCCGCGGGGCCTCCTCCACGAGGCCGAGGTAAAGGATCGCCTCGCTCACGAAGGCGTTCGCGCCGGGAAGCGCCGCGGCCGAGACCGCGCCGATCAGGAAGGCCGTCCCCGTGACCGGCATCTGGCGGAGTAACCCGCCCAGGAGATCGATGCGCCGCGTGCCCGTCGCGTGCAGGACCGATCCGGCCGAGAGGAAGAGGAGCCCCTTGAACAGGCTGTGGTTCCACACGTGGCCGATCGCGGCCGCGAGACCGAGCGCCGCGAGAGCGGGGATCCCGAAGGGATCCCGTAGCGGTCCCACTGGACCGCCGGGGATCCCGTTCGCGCGCCCGAGGACGAAGAGCCCGAGCGCCACCACGATGATGCCGATGTTCTCGACGCTCGAGTAGGCGAGCGCCCGCTTCAGGTCCGACTGAGAGATCGCGAGGCTGATCCCCGCGAGAGCGCTCCCGAGGCCCAGGACGACGAGGAGGCCGCCCCACCACACCGGCGAATCGGGAAGGAACAGGAGGATCCGCACGAGACCGTAGATGCCGACCTTGAGGAGCGCGCCCGAGAGGATCGCCGAGACGTGGCTCGGGGCGTTCGCGTGCGCTCCGGGTAGCCAGAAGTGCAGCGGGAAGAGGCCGGCCTTCAGGCCGAAGCCGGCCAACGCGAGCAGGAAGATGGTCGAGGTGACCGTGAGGCCCGCCGTCTGGGGAACGGGCCCGAGGAGGAAAGAGCCGCACGCCCCCCGCAGCACCGCGAAGAGCGCGAACAGCACGAGCGTGCCGGCGTGCGTCGCGATGAGGTACATCCAGGCCGCCTCGCGCACGCTCGCGTTCTCGTCTTCCGTGGCGACGAGGAAGAACGCGGCGAGCGCCATCGTCTCCCAGGCGACGAGAAAGAGGATGGCGTGCGCGGCGACGATCACCGTCGACATCCCGGCGACGAGAAGCCCCATGAAGACCCGCACGCGGCCCGCCGAGACGCGCTCTCTGCCGGGCCAGTATCCGAGCCCGTAGACCGACGTGAGCGCGCTCAGGAAGAGCACGGGCAGGAGGAACGCGGCCGCGAGCGGGTCGAGGCGGAGCGCGAGGAGCGCGTTCGGCAGCTGCCACGGGGCGGTTCCGGTCTCCGTGGCGCCCGATGCGAGCGTGAGGATGGCGGCGGTGAGCCCCCCGAAGGCGCCCAGGAGCGCGAGCCCGTTGGCCGCGCGCTCGCCGGCAGGTCCGCGGAACACGAGCGCGGGCGCTCCGCTGAGGGCGAGAACCACGAGACTCACGACGAGAAGGCTCAGGAGCGTCAGAACGCCCCCTCGAGCGCGGCCGCGAGGCGCACGATCTCCTCCGTGGGGGCACGCCCCCGGACCGCCGCGTGGAACGCCTCGTCCTTCAGGCCGAACGCGAGCTTGGCGAGCATCGCGAGATGGACGCGGATGGTGGGGCAGATGAGGAGGAAGAACGTGTCGACGGGCCGGCCGTCGGGTGCCCCGAGCTCGAAGGGCTGCGTGAGGAACGACAGAGCGAGAACCGCATCTGCCTGGGCGAGGACGATCGGCGTTCGCACGTGAGGAATCGCGATGCCGTCGCCGACGGGGGTCACGCCCAGCGCGTCCCGGGCGAGGAGCACGTGGAGGAGCATGTCGCGGTCTGCATCGGGAACGACGGGCAGCAGCGCCACGATGCTGCGGATGACCGTTTGCAGGTCGCCGCCGCCGATCTCCCGATGGACCCCGCCTGCGCGAAGCGCGCCGGCCAGCGAGGGAGTCCCCCGCTCGCGGCTGAAGGCCCGCGGGGAGACGCCCATGCCGTGGTCTGCCGCCCACTCCAGGGGGTCCGTACGGTTGATGCGGAACTGGCCGCGGATCCTCTGCGCCGGGAGACCCGATTCCACGATCCACTCGTAGACGCGCTTCTCCGTGCTGCCGAGAATCGACGCGACCTCCGGGACGGTGAGCTTCACGGGTCCTCCCTCCGCCCGGCGCGCACCAACCGGGTCTCCTCTTCACCGACGACGCGGAGCGCCTCCGCCGGGGTCCGCGCGCCGTGGAGCCGCTCGAGCAGCGTGGAGTCGGCAAAGAGCTTGAGCGAGCGGGAGAACGCGAGGAGCTGGCCCTGCACCGAGCGCGCGAGGAGCACCGCGACGACGCCGGGCCGGTGGTCGTGCGGATCCTGGAAGTCGAGCGGCTCGCGCAGCACGGCGAGGAGGACGCGCTTTCTCGAGAATCGGAAGGGGCGGGGATCCACGGGATGGGGGAATGCCGCCCCCTCCAGAACCGCCGTCGAGCAGATCGCTTCACGGTAGCGGATCGAGCGGAAGAGCTGATCGCGGTCCACGTGGGCATCGAGCTCGGACTCTCGCGTGAGGAACGCGAGGAGGTCGTCGCGCGACGTGGGCGCGAGCGAGAGCCACACGTTCTCGGGAGAGAGCAGCGGCGCGATGGCGATCTCCGACGCTCCCTCCGGATCCACCCGGTCCAGCGCGCCCTTCTGCCCTTCGACCTCGACGCGGCGCACCTCTTCGGTCAGCCAGGCGTCGATGTCCTGCCTGCGGAAACGCCATTGAGCGCCCACGCGCATCGCGGGCAGCTCGCTGCGGTCGAGCATCCGGTAGACCGTCTTCTCCGAGACCATCAGGTACTCCGCAAGCTGACGGATGGTCAGGATGTCCCCTACCGCTGTCGCCCCCGGCATGCGGAAAGCATACCTCCATTCATGGACAACGATAGACAGGAATAGACACGAGGCGCCTGTGATGGCTCCGCGAGCGCACAATTCGGTCCCATGAACGTCTTCGAAGGCCGATCGATCCTCGTCACAGGAGCGTCCCAGGGGCTGGGCAAGGCGCTCGTCCTCGCTCTCGCGCCCCAGAAGGCCCGCCTCGCGCTCGCCGCCCGCGACCGCGGCGCGCTCGAGGACGTCGCGGGCGAGGTGCGACGTCGCGGAGGCGAGGCGCTCGTGATCCCGTCCGACGTCTCGCTGCCCGCCGATGCCGAACGCATGGTGAAGGAGACGGTCGCCGCGTTCGGCGGGCTCGACGCGCTCGTGTGCAACGCTGGCATCGACATGATCGCCAACTTCGAGGACGTCACCGACCTCGGCATCTTCGAGCGGCTCATGAAGGTGAATTACCTCGGGAGCGTGTACCCCACGTATTTCGCACTGCCCCACCTGAAGAAGAGCCAGGGCCGCCTCGTGGGGGTCTCGAGCCTCGCGGGGATGACGGGCGTCCCCACACGCACGGGCTACGCGTCCACGAAGCACGCTCAGTTCGGCTTCTTCGACTCCCTGCGCATCGAGCTCGGCGGAACGGGCGTGTCGGTCACCATGATCGCCCCCGACTTCGTGCTCACCGAGATCCACCGGCGCGCGCTCACGGGAGCCGGCACCGCGCTCGGCACGTCGCCCATGAAGGAGCACCGCATCATGACGGCCGAGGAGGCCGCGCGGCAGATCGTCGCGGCCATGTCCGCGCGCGAGCGCCTGCGCATCCTCTCGTTCCGCGGAAAAGCCGGTCGCTTCGTTCGGCTCCTCTTCCCCGCGCTCATCGACGGCATCGCGAGGCGGGCGGTGCACAAAGGCGAGTGAAGGAACCTCGAAGCGCATAATCCATTTGTGCTGACGATGGAGTCGCTGGACAGGATCACGATCGACCCCGCCCAGCTGAACGGCCAGCCGTGCATCCGCAACCTGCGGCTCTCCGTGCGTAGGGTTCTCGGAGCACTCTCGACCTACGCAGACCGGGCCGAGGTCCTCCGGGAGTACCCGGAGCTCGAGGATGAAGACCTCCGCCAGGCGCTGGTCTATGCGGCGCTCGCCGTCGAGGACCGCGTCGTCGACCTCTCCCGCGCTTCGTGAGGTTGCTCCTCGACCAGGGTCTCCCGCGCTCCGCCGCTGCTCTTCTCTCAGAACGGGGCTTCGACACCGTGCACGCGGGTGACATCGGCCTCGCGTCGGCCGCGGACGCTCAGATCCTCGATCAGGCGAGGATGGACGGGCGGACGATTGTGACTCTCGATGCCGACTTCCACGCCCTGGTGGCTCTGGCCGGGGCGTCGGGCCCCTCTGTCATCCGGATCCGGGAGGAGGGGTTGAAGGGTCTGGACCTCGCCGACTTGGTCGTCGCGACCGTGAGCCTGTGTCGGGAGGATCTCGAACTCGGTGCG
>CAZXSG010000269.1:0-6065 GCA_964643185.1 uncultured Holophagales bacterium | reverse complement strand
CCTACGCCGCGCTCCAGAAGGCCATCGGCGTGGATCCGAAGGCCGGTAAGGCCGTGGAGGGCTTCACGCCCGCGCAGCGCTTTTTCCTCTCGTACGCCACGGTTTGGCGGAACAACATCCGCGACGAGGCGCTCCGCGTACGCCTCAACACCGACCCGCACAGCCCCGGCAAGTACCGCACGCTCGGGCCGCTCTCGAACCTCCCCGAGTTCCACGACGCCTTCTCGTGCCCCGACGGGAGCCCGATGAAGCGCGCCGAGGCGGATCGCCCGGTCATCTGGTAATTCCTTTCCTTCGCATTGATGCAGGTGGGGGGCTACGGCCCCCCTTCCTTTTCCCCTACCATCCGGAAATGACAGGTCCTTCGCGCCAGCGCTTCCTCGACGCCGCCTTCGCCCGCCCCGTGGACGTGCCGCCCGTGTGGCTCATGCGGCAGGCCGGGCGCTACCTCCCCGAATACCGCGAGGTGCGCAAGCGCTTCGCGTTCCTCGACCTCTGCGCGAACGTGGACGCGGCCGTCGAGGTTTCGATGCAGCCGTTCGACCGCTTCGGAATGGACGGCGTGATCCTCTTTTCCGACATCCTCATCCCGCTGCCGCCCATGGGCATCGAGGTGAAGCTGGACGAGGGCGGCCCGAAGCTGCCGGATCCCGTGCGCACGGCGGAACGGGTTCTCTCGCTGCGCAGCTTCGACCCTTCGGTCGAGACGCGGTTCGTGATGGACATCCACCGCGCGCTCAAGAAGGCCGTGGACGGCCGCGCCGCGACGATCGGCTTCTGCGGGGCCCCGTGGACGCTCGCGACCTACGCCATCGAGGGCGGCTCGTCGAAGAGCTTCGTGAACACGAAGACGATGATGCACAGGGAGCCCGCGCTCTTCGAGCAGCTCCTCGGCAAGCTGGCCGACGTGTGCGGCCACTACCTCGCCGCGCAGATCGAGGCCGGAGCCGACGTGGTGCAGATCTTCGACTCCTGGGCCGGTGAGCTTTCCTACGAAGCCTACGAGCGCTTCATCCGCCCCGCGAACGAACGGCTCCTCGCGAAGCTGCCGAAGCGCGGCGAGGTTCCGCGCATCTTTTTCGCGTCGGGCTCCTCGCACCTCATCGAGTCGTTCGGGCGCCTGCCCGTCGACGTCGTCTCCGTGGACTGGAAGCTCCCGCTCTCCGAGGCCCGTCGCCGCATCCCGATGCGCGCGCTCCAGGGCAACGTCGATCCCGGCGTCCTGCTCGGACCCGTGGACGGCGTGACGGAGGCGGTCCGCGCCGCGAAGATCGAAGCGGGCCCCGGCGGCCACATCGTGAACCTCGGCCACGGCATCCTGCCGCCCACGCCGCCCGAGAGCGTCGCGGCGTTCGTGGCCGCGGCGCGCGAGGCGTAACCGGGCGCTACCCGAAGTCGGCGACGGGTTTCCTGCGACGCCTCTCGCGAACGAGGAGCACGCCGGTGGCCACGACGACGAGAGTCACCGAGCCCGCGATCGCGAGCGCGGGCCGTTCCGAGGGATGAGCCTCGAGGCTGAGAAACGAGACGGAGGGGTCGGCCGGGTCGTAGTGCACCCGCACGGAATCGCCCACCTTTTCGCCGCGATGAACGTCGGACCCGGTGTGCGTGGCGCGCCCGACGCGGAACTCGTAGCGCACGTCGGCCCTCACGAACCGCTCGCCCCGGATGCTCCGGCTCGTGACGCGTTTCACGCCGGTGACCTTGCCGGGCGCCTCGGCGGTGGCGCGCGAGCGTTCCGCGCGCATGGAGGACACCCGCGCGGGCAGGTAGACGAGAGCTCCGAGCAGGCAGGGAGCCACCACGACGACGAGGACGACCCACAGCATCGCCCGGTCGGCGAGCCGTTCCCAGCCACGCGGCGCCGGCCCTTCTTGCGAAGCCATCGGGGCGGTCAGTCTAGCCCGCCAAAGGGGACGCTCGATGGAGGGCTCGATCACCCTGATCAAGGTGCATCCGGGCCAGCGGAGGCCGCGGCGCGCTAACCTTCCATCCGATGGTCGCAATCCCCATCCGCCTCCGTGGCGAAACGCTCCCCGTCACCACGGAGCTCCTCGAGCGCTACAACGTGCAGGGGCCCCGCTACACCTCCTACCCCACCGCCCCCGAGTGGACCGAGGACATCGGGCCCGCCGAGTACCGCGCCGCGGCCGAGCGCGCGAACGCCTCGGGCGCGCCCGTCTCCCTCTACGTGCACCTGCCGTTCTGCGACGAGCAGTGCTGGTTCTGCGGCTGCTTCATGAAGGTCGTGCCCAAGCCCGAGCGGAAGGGCGAGGGGCGCGAGGAGATCGCCGGCTACCTGGGCGACGTGCACAAGGAGATCGACCGGCTCGCGGGCGAGGTCGACCGCGGCCGCCCCGTCGTGCAGGCTCACTGGGGCGGCGGCACACCCACGTACCTCACGCCCGCCCAGGCGGGCGAGCTCGCGCACCACCTCTTCAGCGCGTTCACGCTCGCACCCGGCGCCGAGGTCTCGGTGGAGGTGGATCCGCGCGTCACGACCCCTGCGCATCTCGAAACGCTCTTCAAGGCCGGCTTCAACCGCGTGTCGATGGGTGTGCAGGACTTCGACCCCACCGTCCAGGAGCTCGTGAACCGCATCCAGCCGTTCGAGATGACCCGCGACCTCGTGGCGGCGGCGCGGAGCATCGGCTACGAGTCCGTCAACCTCGACCTCATCTACGGCCTGCCCGGCCAGCGCCTCGAAGGCTTCGAGGAGTCGATCCAGAAGATCCTCTCCCTCCGGCCCGACCGGCTCGCGCTCTACTCCTACGCGCACGTGCCCTGGCTCAAGCGGCCGCAGCGCGTGCTCGCGGCGCACCTCCCCGAGGGCACCGAGAAGTTCCGCATCTTCGTGGCGGGCATCGAACGGTTCGTCGAGGCCGGCTACGAGTACATCGGCATGGACCACTTCGCGCTTCCCCACGACGAGATCGTCGCGGCCCAGAAGAACCGTACGCTCACGCGCAACTTCCAGGGCTACTCGACGCACGGGGGCTGCGACCTCTACGGCCTCGGCGTCTCGGCCATCGGGCAGGTCCACGACACGTACGTCCAGAACACGAAGGACTACGGCGCCTACCACCGCGCCGCGGCCGAGGGCGTGACGTCCACGGTCCGCGGACGCCGCCTCACCCAGGACGACGTGCTCCGTCGTGCCGTGATCACGAAGCTCCTCTGCCACACCGTGCTCGTGCCCGCGGAGATCGAGAAGGAGTTCTCCCTCGCCTCCTTCGACGAGACGTTCCCGGACGCGATCGCCGCGCTGCCGGCCTTCGAGGCCGACGGCTTCGTCACGAGAGAGAACGGCGAGATCCGCGTGACGGCGCTCGGACGTATCTTCATCCGCAACGTGGCCATGCTCTTCGACGCCTACCTCTCGCAGAAGGCTCCAGACGCGCCGAAGATTTTCTCGAGGACGCTTTGAAGATCGGGCCGGAAGGGAAGCTGGGAGTTCTCCTCATCCAGCTGGGCGGCCCTCAGAAGCGCGAGGACCTCAAGCCCTTCCTGTACGAGCTCTTCGCCGACCCCGAGATCATCGGCATCCCGTTCGCGCCGGCGCGGAAGGCGGTCGCCTGGTTCATCGCCACGACGCGCGCGTCCAAGAGCGCCGAGACGTACGAGAAAATCGGCTGGTCACCCATCCGCTGCTGGACCGAGAAGCAGGCCATGCTTCTCGAGGAGCGCCTCGCCAAGGACGGCCTCGCGGCCATCGTCAGGCCCAGCATGACGTGCTCGCGGCCGTTCGTGCGCGAGGCGCTCACGGAGCTGAAGAACGCCGGCGTCACGCGACTCCTCGTCCTGCCGCTCTACCCGCAGTACTCGGTTACCACCACCCGCAGCTCCTTCTCGAAGGTCACGGAGGACCTCGCGCACCTCCGGTGGAAGCCCGAGCGGCTGGACGCGCCCGGCTCCTGGTACGAGGATCCGAGCTTCATCGCCGCGCACGTCGCGACCATCGAGGCGGCGGCCCGCACCCTGCCCGATCAGGACCCTTCGAAGACGGTTCTCCTCTACTCCGCGCACAGCCTTCCCGTCGCGACCGTGGAGAAGCAGAAGGACCCGTACCCCGAGCACATCGAGGCCACCGCGGCCGCCATCGACGCCGCGCTGGGAAACCGATATCGCTCGCGCCTCGCTTACCAATCGAAGGTCGGGCCCATGGCGTGGCTCGGGCCCGCCACGCAGAACGTCATCGCCGAGCTCGCGGCCGAGGGCGTGAAGCAGGTCGTCGTGGCCCCCATCGCGTTCGTCTCGGACCACGTCGAGACGCTCTACGAGATCAGCATGCTCTTCGCCGACGACGCCCGCGCGCGTGGCATCACGCATTTCGTGCCGGCCGCAGGCCTCAACGATTCGCCCCTCTTCATCGACGCGCTTCGCAACGTCGTGGCCGAGACGCTCGCCCGCGTGTCCAAGCAAGCAGCCGCGCTGTGAGAGTCGTCGTACTGGGCGCCGGTCTCGCCGGGCTCGCGACGGCCGAGCGAATCCTGCTCCAGGGCGCGGTGGGTCTCTCCGTCACCGTGCTCGAGGCCGCGACGCGGCCCGGCGGCCCCGTCTCCACGATTCGCGAGGATGGCTTCGTCCTCGAGCGCGGGCCCAACACGCTGCGCACGAACCGCGAGTCCGACGTCCTTCTCACGCGGCTCGGGCTCGACGGCGAGGTCGTGAGGCCCGACGAGCACGCGCCGCGCTGGATCTACCGGGACGGCGCCCCGCAGTCCGTGATTCCGGGCCCTCAGGGCCTCTTCACGAAGGCGCTCCGATTCGGCGAGAAGCTGCGCGTCCTGGGAGACCTCACCGTTCCGAGGCGCCGCGCGGACCTCGAGGACGAAAGCGTCCACGACTTCTTCGAGCGCCGCTTCGGCCCGGGTCTCGCCCGCTACGCCGCGGGCCCGATGGTCTCCGGCGTCTACGCCGACGATCCGCGCACGCTCTCGGTGCGGAGCGCGTTCCCCGCGCTCTGGGACGCCGAGGCACGTGGCGGAGGCGTGATCCGGGGATTCCTGAAGGCGCCGAAGCCAGCCGGCCCGAGGGCGCCCCGGGTGAAGCGCCGCACCGTGAACTTCCGAACCGGCCTCGAGCGCCTCGTGGAAGCGCTCGCGGCGCGCATCGCCGAGAGCGGCGGCACGCTTCACCTGAACGCCCCGGCCCTCGCGCTGGAGGGCCCGCGAGCAGGGGGCGCCCCTTGGGTCGTGCGCACCGCCGCGGGCTCCTTCGAGGCCGACCGCCTCGTCTCCACGCTCCCGGCTCCCGCGCTCGCCACCCTTCTGGGCGAACGTCTCCCGCGTTCCGGCGCGGGCCTCGCCGCGCTCCGCACGTCGAGCCTCGCGGTCGTCGTCCAGGCCTTCCGCGTCGTCTCTCCCGGAGACGCCCCGCAGGGCTTCGGCGTCCTCGTTCCGCGCGGCGAGGGCATCGAGGCGCTCGGCGTCCTCTACCCTTCCGCGCTGTTTTCGGGGCGCGCCCCGGAGGGTCTCGCGATCACCACGTCGTTCCTCGGCGGCGCACTCGCGCCGGAGCTCGCGTCGGCGCCCGAAGCCGAGCTCCTCGCGCTCGCGGAGAAGGAAGCCCGACACATGCACCCGCGCCTCGGCCCACGCGAACACGGCCGGCGTCACCCACCGGGGCGTAAAGCCCAGCAACATTCTCCGGCGCCCGACCAGCCCCGGCGCGCCCGGCAGCGTCCAGTTGGAAGCCCTGGACCATCCGGTGGTGCCCCTGCTCTCGGACTTTGGCATTGCCCGCGCGTTGGACACCCCGGAACTGACGAATGTGGGGCGCACCATCGGCACCCCGGCCTATATGGCTCCGGAACAGTGCGCGGGCAGCCGGGATGTGACCGGCCAGGCCGACATCTACTCTCTGGGCGCGGTTCTCTACCGCTGTCTGGTGGGTCGCGCTCCCTATCTGGGGTCCACCACGCAGATTCTCTACGCCCACGTCTACGAATCGGTGACGATCCCCGACGATATTTTGGCCGCATTGCCGCCGGGGGTGGTGGATGTGCTGCGCTCCACTCTGGCCAAAGAACCGGCGGAACGCTACGCCAGCGCGCTGGAATTGGC
>CAZXSG010000268.1:0-6069 GCA_964643185.1 uncultured Holophagales bacterium | reverse complement strand
CCAGAGGTTGTCCTTCTGCGTGAGGCCGAGGCCGGTGCCGAAGACGTCGGGGCCGCCCGCTTTCTTCGCGAATGCCAGGACGTCCGCGAAGCCCGAAGCCGGCAGCTCGCCGTCGAGGATGTTCGCGAGCCCGACGAGCGCGTTGCGCCCGCCTTCGATGTTCATTCCCGAATGCGCGCTGGTCCCGAGCGTCGTCACCTCGAGCGTATCCCCCGTGGGGACGCTCATGAGCCCGATGGCGCCGCTGCGCTTGGCGCGCAGCTTCTCGACGAACGGGTTCCAGTCGGGCGCGCCCGCGTTCCATTTGAGCGTCGCCACGGCGCGGTCGGGCACGATGCTCGGGCCCGTTCCGGCCTCGAGCTTCACGAGGTCGAACGGGAGCGCCGACGTTCCGCGGAGGCCGCTCGCCGTCGTCACCGTCAGGGCGTTCCAGGCCTTCTCGCCGACGACCGCGGGGAACACGGCGTCGAGGACGAGGCTCACGTCGGGGGCTTTGCTCGTGGTGAGGTACGTCTTGATGTCGACGTTGTCGCTCTCTTCGTCGCTGCCCACGAGGAGCCTCACGGTGTGGGTGAGCGGCGGGCCGGCGTCCTTCAGGGCTTTCATCGCGAGGAGCGCCTGCACGAGCGGGCCCTTGTCGTCCGCGGCGCCCCGGCCGTAGAGCATCCCGTCGGCGACGCGGCCCTCGAACGGCGGCTGGGACCACGAGCCCTCGTCCGCCGGCTGCACGTCGCCGTGCACCACGAGTCCGAGGACGGGTGCTCCCTCGGGGCCCGGCAGCTCGATCTCGGTGACGAGGCCCTTGTCGCGCACGGTGAAGCCCAGCTCGGTGCCCACGCGGGTCAGCCAGGCCTTCTGCTTCTGGAACGCGTCCGCGTTGCCCTTCACCGTGGGGAACCGCACGACCTCCTGGAGCAGCGGAACGAGCCGGCCCTGCAGATCGGCGTCGTACTTTGCCCGGGCAGCGGTGGCGTCCGAAGCAAGAACGGGCAGCGAGGCGGTGAACGCCAGGCTGCCCGCGAAAAGGACTGCCGCGATCCTGTTCATAAGAGGATTGCGGAAATTGTACGCCCCTAGCTGTTAGGCGAGAACTCCGACGGCGCCGCCGCGGGCATGCGTGACGGTGTCGTACACCGGAGCGCACCAGGTGCGGTAACGCGCGACCTTGCCCCGCACCACGTCGAAGTAGAGCGAGCGGAGGCGCGTCACGAGCGGTCCCATGCGGCCCGTGCCGACGAGCCGGTGATCGACCTTCGTGATCGCCGCGATCTGCACGCCGGTGCCGGTGAAGAACGCCTCGTCCGCGAGGAACAGCTCCGTGCGGTCGATGGGCCGCTCGACGACGGTCGCGCCCAGCTCGTCGCGGAGGAGCTGCATGACGGTGCGCCGCGTGATGCCCTCGAGGATGCCCTCGGTGACGGGCGGCGTCACGACGACGCCGTTCCTCACGAGGAAGAAGTTCTCGGCCGACCCCTCGGCGATGTGGCCGGCGGAGTTCAGCACGATCGCCTCGTCGAACCCGGCGCGCTGGGCGTCGGTCTTCGCGTACGCGGAGTTGACGTACGAGCCGGCGATCTTGCCGCGCGGGGGAATCGTGTTGTCGTCCACACGGCGCCAGGAGGAGATCGTCACGTGGACGCCCTCTTCCTTGTCGATGTAGCGCCCGAACGGCATCGCCACGATCGAGACATCGGGGGTGAGACCGTGGAGACGCACGCCGATTCCTTCATCGGCGTAGTACGCGAGCGGACGGATGTAGCAGTCTTCCTTGTAGTTCTCGAGCCGGAGCAGCTCGCCGAGCTTCGCCACGAGCTCGTCGGCTCCGAACGCCAGCTGCATGTCGAGGAGCTTCGCCGACTGAACGAACCGCTTGAAGTGCTCGTGAGGACGGAACACGAAGAGCTCCTGCTCGTCTGCGTTCCAATAGCCTCGGACGCCGCCGAAGCAGGCCGTTCCGTAGTTCAGGGCGTGGGTCAGGACGCTGACCTTCGCCTCCGCGTACGGCACGATCTGGCCCTTGAAGAAGGCATGTTGGGGAGTCGCCATGGGCTCGCCCTCCTTACCTGGAACGCTAGTTTCTCGGGGCCTTTACGGCAAGTGCCGTGGGACCGAGGGGCCAACCATGGCGTGAAGCTCAGGGATTGAGGGTTTTTTGCACGTTTTCGGTCTCCGGAGCCTTCGAAGCGAACGAAAGAAGGCCCGCCGCGGCCGTGAGGACGGTCAGATCGTCGCGCGAGACCGCCCGCCCGCTCTCGGCGTGATCGGCCACGAGGAGGCCCACGGTGCGGCCCCGGGCGACCAAAGGGGCGACCGCCAGCTCCTTCACCGCGAGCGGCAGCCAGGCGAACCCGAGCGGGGTCTCGCGGAGGGGTCCGGCGGGCACGGTCCCCGCGTCGCGGGCGTCCAGCCGGGCCAGCAGCGCGGGCGCGTCGAGGATGTTCGTGTGGGACTCGCGAACCCGGCGCGCGGCCTCGGCGCTGGCCCCTTCGCTGGCCTCGCCCAGGAGCGTCGTGCCGTCCTCGGCGCGCCGGAGGACGACGACCCTGTCGAACGACATTCCCGACGTGAGCGCTCGCAAGACGGCCCGCGTCGCGGCTTCGGCATCCCGCGCCCGCGCGGCGTCCCGCGATCCGGCCGCGAGGGTCTCGAGCGCGAGCCCTCTGCGCACGCTCGCGTCCTGGTCGCGATGAGAGGCCTCGCGGGCCGCCTCCAGCTCCGTGCCCAGCGTGTCGGCCAGAGATCGCACCTCGGCGAGCGCGGCCTCCGAGCGGTCCCGCTCGCGCGCCAGGCGGCGGCTCGAGCGCGCGAGCGCGGCCGTGAGGAGCGGTATGGCCCAGAGGCCGTAGAGCGCCGGTTCGTCCGGCGCGAATCTGTAGACGGCGAACGCGGTCGCGAGTGAGGCGGCCGTCCCGAGCGCGAGCTCGACAGGCGACCGCCTCACCGGGTTCTTCCAGCGGAACGTCCACTCGCAGGCGCTCGCGCCCTGTCTCTGGCAGCTCGTGGCGGTTACGGTCGATGGCGCGAGACCTGGATGCGTCCGTTCCGGGATCGACGCGTACGCGCCGCAAAACGCGGGACAGGACATCTCGAGCCACTCGTTGAGGAGCTCGGGCGGCAGGCCTTCGCGCTGCTTCTCGCTCGACCACCGCAGCACGGCGTGCGTGTCGGAGGTCTCGAGAACCGCGAGGTCGGTATCCAGGAAACGCGACGTCACCCGCGGCATGGCCTCGTAGATCCGCCTGATCGGGAACGCGCGGAACAGCGTCGCGAGGCGGGGCGAGGCGGCGGCCGCTCCGCGCTTCCAGTAGAACGCCCGGTCCTCGGCGATGTCGCGGCAGGCGACGTTCACGAAGAGCTCGAACTCGCGCGACCAGGAGCGCCCCGTGTCGAGAAGGTCCTCGAGCTTCACGTGATACGCCGGGTCCCCGATGGCTTCGTTGAGACGGGAGACGAGCGCGCCGCAGGCCGCGTTCCGGGCCCGGGCCACCCGCTCCTCGAGAACGTGCGGCGGAGCCGAGTCGGGCGTCTCGCGGCGCACGCGTTCCTCCGCGAGCGCCTCGAGCGTGCCGACGGCCATGCGGATGAGCGACGAGCGGGACGCGCCGTGAGGCCGGCCGTCGGGGTCGTACGTGAACGGCCGGCCGCGGAGCCGCGCGAACGTGATGCGGCGCTCGCGGTCGCCGAGCGCGGCGAGCGTGTCGCGCTTCCCCAGCGGGCAGACGCTGGCGGGCGACTCTCGGACGGGGAGGCTCACGACAGCTCCTCGAGGCTCTCGGCGCTTCCGAGCTTCGCCATATCGCGCTGGAAGTCCTCGCCGAGGAGGCGCGAGAGCGCGCGGTCGGCGAGTCTCCTGCCGTGGGTCTGGCACACGGCGCAGTAGTTCGTCTCGTTGCCTACATAGACGATGCGCTGCACGGGCGCCGCGCAATCGGGGCAGGGCTTGCCGAAGCGGCCGTGGACGGCCATGTCGTCCCGGAACGCCGTGACCTTCTCGGGAAACGCGTCGCCGGTCTCCCCGCGGAGCTTCGCGATCCAGCGCTGGAGTGTGTCCCGGACGGCCTCGTGAAGCCGGGCCGTCTCTTCGGGAGACATCTTCGTCGTGAGCGCGAACGGCGAAAGGCGCGCGCGGTGCAGGATCTCGTCGGAATACGCGTTCCCGATGCCGGAGAAGACCCTGGGATCGGTGAGCGTCCGCTTCACGGTGTGGGTCTCGCGGGTGAGAGCTTCGCGAAAGCTCTCGAGAGACGCCGTGAGCGGCTCGAGCCCGCCCGGGTCGAGCGCCGCGAGCGCCGCGTCGCCGCGCACGAGCCGGAGCCAGGCCCGGCGCTTCGTGCCGGCCTCGGTGAGGAGGAGGGAGCCGTTCTCGAAATCGAAGGACGCGAGCCCGCGCTTTCCCGGCAGCTTCGGCGGCCAGACGTCCTTGGGCCGTCCGGAGGGCTCCTTCCAGTGGAGGCGCCCGGCGATCATGAGATGGAGCACGAGAAAGAGGTCGGGCTCGAGCCCCAGCACGATGCGCTTCCCGAGGCGGCGCGCCGAGGTCACGATGCGGCCCGCAGCTTCACGGAGCGGCGGCTCCACGGAGCGCACGAGGAACGGGTTGCCGAGGCGGATGCCGAGAAGCCGCTTGCCCGACGTGCGCCTCTCGAGGTGCTCGAGATACAGCGCGATGTCGGGCAGCTCCGGCATGTCTACGTCCGTTTCATGCCCGCGCCGTGAGCGCGCCCACGAAGAAGAACGGATACGTCTCGGCGATGCGGTCGACGTCCGGCGTCACGCGGACATCTGCGAAGCCCGCGTGCTCGAACGACGCGCGCCAGGCCGCGGGCGTGAGGAAGCCGTGATTCGGACGGCGGGCCTCGTGCAGCTCGACGTTCGTGAAGCTCTCGAGGAAGTTGAAGATGAACTCCACGTAGATGGGGGTGTCGACGTGCGTGGGCCTCAGGCACTCGGAGACGGCGACGAGGCCCCCGGGCTTCAGAGCGGTGCGGGCCTCGCGGAGCACGAAGTCGAGATCGGGCGCGACGTGGAAGCAGTTCACGGAGTACACGGCGTCGAAGGAGCCGGGCGGGATGCCCTGCGGCTCCCAGGGCTTCGTCATGTCGAGCTTCAGCGCGGAGAACTCGGCTCCCCGGGCCGCGGCCCGGGCCGCGCGCTCGCCGCGACGGAGGAACGTGGGCACGACCTCGGTGAAGACGTAGCGCGAGACGCGGCCCTCGAGGCTCTCGAGCGCGAGCTCGGCGGCGCTGCCGCAGCCGCCGCCGACCTCCAGGATCGACCCGCCCGGAGGCAGCTCGCGAGAGAGGGCGAGCGCTCCCAGCTCGTTGTTCACGCTGTAGAGCAGGTTGTCGTTCGAGAAATAGCGGAACCAGAGAGGGAGCCGGATCGGCGAGAACAGGATTTCCTCTCCGGACTTCTCTCCGCGGAAGAACGCCGGGCCCTCGGCCGCGAGAAGGGACACGATCTCCCCGCCGACCGACGCCTCGGGCACCTCGGCGAGCGCCTGCGCGCAGGCCTCGGGAGATTCAGGCGGCTTCCCGGTGCGGCGGTAACGATCACCGTCGCTGCCGCGACCGCGAGCGAGATAGCCGCGCGTCTCGAGCTTGCGCACGTGGTACCGCAGCGCTTGCTCCGCGCGCGGCACGACGCCGAGCTCGCGAGGGTCGAACGAAGGCCCGGTGAACGCTCCGAGCGCGTCGAGGTTCGCGAAGCAGGCCGCGTCCACGAGGTTCTCGAAAAGCTCGGTGGCGAAAAGGAAGCGGTGGGTGAACAGCTCCTCGACCGAGTCGTCGGCAATGGCCGCGGTCACGCGGGCGTGGTCTTCCTGGGTCCGTGATGTCACGGCGGGATGATAGCGATGGGCTCCTACAATCGCGTGATGCAGATCGTCGTGATTCGTCACGGTGAGAGCGAAGGCAACGTGGCCGCGACCCTCCAGGGCTGCCGCCTCGACCTCCCGCTCTCACCCAGAGGCCTTCGCCAGGCCGAAATGCTCGCCATCCGGCTCGCGGGCGAGAACGTGGACAAGGTGTTCTCGAGCCCCATGGTGCGGGCCCGCGCCACGGCCGGGCT
>CAZXSG010000267.1:0-6116 GCA_964643185.1 uncultured Holophagales bacterium | reverse complement strand
TATTCTCCGATGATCTTCACGAGCACCCTCTTCGCGCGGCGGCCGTCCCACTCGGCGTAGAAGACCTGCTCCCAGGGGCCGAAGTCGAGGCGCCCCTCGGTGATCGCCAGGACGACCTGCTGACCCATGAGCTGGCGTTTCACGTGCGCGTCGCCATTGTCCTCCCCGGTGCGGTTGTGCCGCCAGCGGGCCGTGGGCTCGTGAGGCACCAGCTCCTCGAAGAAGCGCTCGTAGTCGGAAAGAAGACCGCTCTCGTCGTCGTTGACGTACACGGATGCCGTGATGTGCATGGGGTTGACGAGGCACAGCCCCTCGCGGACCCCGCTCTCGGCAACCGCGGCGGCGACATCGGGCGTGATGTTCACGAACCCGATGCGGGTGGGGATGTGGAACGTGAGGACCTTGCGATGGCTTTTCATGGAGTCTGCGGTCCCAGCGCTTCGAGGGCCTTCTCGGCGCTCTGGGCCTGATCGCTGCCGGGGGCCGCCCGGCGGACGACGTCCTCGTAGCAGCGGCGGGCGTCGGCCAGGCGGCCGTTCTGCCGGTAGAGGGTTCCGGCCCCGAGCCGCGCGGAGAGAGCGTCGACGGAATCCGGAGCCTTTGCCATGACCTCTTCGTACAGCACGAGAGCCCGTCCCGTGTCACCCGCCCGGTCGGCGGCGAGGGCGAGCCTCAGCGTGGCCGTGATGCGGACGGCCGCATCCGGATGAGCGAGGAGCTCGTCGTACACCGAACGGGCGGCGATCTCGTTTCGCTGGGCTTCGAAGATCGCGGCCTTCCGGAGACGGGCCGTCACGAGGTGCGTGGAAGAGACCCGGGCCGCCTCGTCGAGGGCCCGGAGCGCCTCGGTCGCGTCTCCGGCCCGGAGCGCCGTCTCGGCGAGCACGAGAAGGAGAGAGCCCTTCGATTCGGACCGCGTGGTCGTCGTGAGCACCTCGCGGTAGTGCGCCATCGCGGCCGAGGGTCCGTTCTCCTTCTCGAGAAGGACGCCCTTCTCGAGAGCATTGCGGAGCGCCTCGTCGTCGGTCGGAACGAGCGGCGCGGCGGGAGCGGGTTGGTCCTTGGCCTTCTTGAGGAGGTTCACGAACGCCTCGGCGCGCTCTTTGTCGGCTGCCCCGGGGGCGAGCGGATCGGGCCGCCTCGACCACCAGACCGCGAAGAGAATGGCCGCCGCGACGCCCGTGATGGCGACCACCTTGGGCCAGGGAGACGCTTCGCTCTCGTCGACCGGCTGGACGGGGCTGACGCGGGTGCGCGCGGACGGGACCGCGGCCGTCCCCGCCGAGGCGTACGCGACCCCCGTCGCGCCCGAGGCTCCGCCCACGAGAGCCGCGATCTGCCCCTGGGTGTAGGCATCGCCCGGAGCGACCGCCTGCAGCCTCTTGAAGAACTTCATGAGGCTGAGGAAGTCCTTCTCGAGGCGATAGAGCTTCGCGAGCTGGAGGAGGAGGGCGACGTTCTCGGGGTCCTTGCGAATCTGCTCCTCGAGCTGCCGGATGCGCGCGTTGTCGATGGGCTTGTCTTTGTCGCGCTGCCCCGCGCGGAGGGACGCCGTGCGAAAGAGCGTCTCGGCCCGCGCGTCCCCGGGAGCCGCCGTGAGCGTGTTGTAGGCCTCCCAGAGCGCCTCCTCCGGGGGTGCCGCCACGTCGCCGAGGAGCCGCTCGGCCCTTTCTCCGTGAACCTGCGCACGCCGCTTCGCGCGTTCTTTCATGAACTCCGCCGGGTCGGCGGCGAAGGCCCGGAACAGGGCCCCGACCTGGAGGAACCCCTCCTGCGACAACGTTTCCCGGAGGGCCTCGCTGGCCTCTTCGGCGCTCGCGTAGCGTTTCTCGCGATCCTTGGCCATGAGCTTCCGGAGAACCCGCTCGAGAGACGGAGGAATCGTGGAGTCCAGGAGCGATGGCGGGTCCGGCTCGACATCCACCACGCGGCGCAACGTGGCGGCCACGGAGTCGGCGGCGAACGGATTCGAGCCGAGGAGGAGCTCGTAGAGCACCGTGCCCATGGAGAAGAGGTCGCTCCGCGCGTCGAGGACCTCCCCGCGGGCCTGCTCGGGGGACATGTTGGCGGGCGTCCCCACGACGGTACCCGTCACCGTGAGGCGCGTCATGTGCTCGGCCTTCGAGATGCCGAAGTCGGCGATCTTCACGTGGCCGTCTTTCGTCCACATGATGTTCTGGGGTTTCACATCGCGGTGGACGATGTTCTTGCGGTGCGCGGCGTGGAGACCCCTCAGGGCCTGCTCCACGGCGTAGGCCGCGACCTCCCAGGGGAAGCGGCGGGCCGTGAGGAGGAGGCTCGTGAGCGACCCGCCGTCCACGAACTCCATCACGATGTACGCGTTCTGCCGGGAGGGACTGCAGTCGAGGAGCTCCACGACGTTCTTGTGCTTGAGGGAGATCTGGATCTGGATCTCGTGGAAGAACCGATCCATGAAGTCGGGGTCTGTCGCGACCTGCGGCAGCACCTTCTTGAGCGCGACGGTGCGCCCGGTCCGCTCGTCCTCCGCGAGGAAGATCTCGGCCATACCGCCCATGGCGAGACGCTTCACGATGCGATAGGTGTCGATCTTCGCCGGTGGAACGGACATGAGTGGCTCATTCTAGTGGTCCGGACGGAATCTCCGGGCGGGCGCGGGTGATCCAGGGAACGGCCGGCGCTCGGAAACCCCGAAGACTCCCGGAATCAGTAGCACGGAACGGAATCGGAGGATCTCTTGAAGAACCTGAAACTCAGCCTGGCGGCCGCCACGTTGGCCACTTTGGCCGCCGCCGCTCTCGTCTCGGCACCAGTCTCTGCGGCGCCGAAGTTCTCGCCCGACGACCTCACGAAGGTCCTGAAGAAGTACGTCGACGCCCGCGGCTACGTGAACTACGACGCGCTCGCCAAGGACCGCGCCGATCTCGACCGCTACCTCACGGCGATCGAGACGACGAGCCCCGCGAACAAGCCGGAGCTCTTCCCCACGCAGAACGACAAGCTCGCGTACTACATCAACGCGTACAACGCGCAGACGATCAAGGGCGTCCTCGCCCGCGGCCCCGAGAAGGTCAGCGTCTGGGGCGGCGGTCTCTTCGGCATCGCGTTCTTCACCGAGGACCGGGTCGTGCTCGGCGGCGCCAAGCCCACGAGCCTCAAGGCCCTGGAAGACGACGTCGTGCGGGACGGCTTCAAGGATCCGCGCATCCACGCCGCGCTCAACTGCGCGTCGAAGGGCTGTCCGCGCCTGCCGCAGGAGGCTTTCGAGGGCGAGCTCCTCGACAAGCAGCTCGACGCGGGCATGACCGAGTTCGTGGGCGAGACGCGCAACGTCACGGTGGACGATGCCGCCAAGACGGTCACGCTCTCGAAGATCTTCGACTGGTTCAAGAAGGACTTCACGAAGTACGAGGCCACGAAGGGCAATGCCTCGGGAAACCAGATCGACTACATCAACCGGTATCGCGGCGCGCTCCCGAAGCTGAACCGCGACTACAAGATCAAGTTCTTCGATTACGACAAGGCCGTCAACAGGCAGTAATCGCGTCCTGGGTTATCGTTTCGGCCGTGCCGATCAACGAGGAACGCAAGATCTTCGCCGACTATCTGCGGCGCAAGGCCCTCAAGACGACGCGCGAGCGCACGGCCGTCTTCGAGGAGATCTTCTCCGCGCACCGGCATTTCGACGCCGACGACCTCGTCCTCCGGATGCGCGAGAAGGGCACGAAAGTCTCCCGCGCCACGGTCTACCGCACGCTCGAGCTGCTCCACGAGATCGGCCTCGTGGGGCGCGTGCGGCTGAACGAGGAGAAGTACCGGTACGAGAGGCTCCGCAAGGGCGAGCACCACGACCACCTCGTCTGCACGGGCTGCGACAAGGTGATCGAGTTCGTCGAGCCGGCCATCGAGGATCTCCAGGACGTCGTCTGCGAGCGCCTGGGCTTCTACGCGACCTCGCACGTGCACCAGATCTTCGGCCTCTGCGCGGCTTGTCAGAAGAAGACCGCCGCGCGCCCCGGCTACCGACCGCCGGCCTGAGACCGGGCCTGAGACCGGGCTACCTCAGGCTGCCCACGGTGGGCGGCAGCACCGGCGCTCCGGCCCCGCCGTAGAGCGTCGCGTAGGCGGCCTGGTAGAAGAGCACGCGCTTCACGTAGAGCCGGGGCTCCGAGAGCGGCAGGGACTCGAAGAACTCGTCCTCGGGCAGGTGCCCGCGCTCCCGCCGCCAGCGCACCATGCGTCCCGGCCCCGCGTTGTAGGCGGCCAGCGCGGCCCCGGCATCCCCGCCGAACGTGGCGATCATCTGAGCGATGTAGCGGGTGCCGAGCGCCACGTTCTGGCGCGGATCGTCGAGGTTCGGCGCGCCGCGCAGCTGGGCCTGCCGCGCGAGGAAGCGTCCCGTCGCGGGCATGACCTGCATGAGGCCGCGGGCTCCGGCCCGGGACTTGGCCTGGGGCTGGAAGAGGCTCTCCTGGCGGATCAGGCCGTAAAGGAGCGAGGCGGGGACCCCCCACTCGGCCGCCGCCCCGTCGACGAGGTCGCCGTGCGCCCGGGGATAGAACAGCTTGCGGACGGCCAGCGGCACGGTGCCCTCCTCGGCCGTGCCCAGCTCCGGATAACGCGTCTTGAGGAGCCATGACGCGCGCCGGTAGTCGCCGCGTTCCGCGGCGAGGGCTCCCGCGAAGACGGCGTCCAGGCTGCCCTCCAGCTCGGCGGCGTCCTCCGCGAGGCCCGGGAGGCCGAGCGCGAGGAGCTCGCGTGAGGCGGGCGCGGGCCGGCCCAGCGCCGGAAGGAGGTCCAGCCCACCCTCGTGGCCGTTCGCGGTGTTGGCCACCGTGGACACCGGAACGCCCAGGGAACGCGCGGCCCACTGGGCGTAGAGATCGGGCGCGGCCGTGGTGACGAGGGTCGCGAGGAGCGCGTGGGCCGAAGCCGCCGAAGCGGGATCTCCCCTGCGCTCCCGTGCCCTCGCCGCCCAGTAGACAACCCGGCGACGCACCGCCACCTCGCGATACGCCGCCGCCTGCTTCGTGAGCTGCCGGTCGGCCTCGGCAAAGGCCCCGCTCTGATAGAGGCCGAACGCGAAGGCAAAGAGATCGTCGGCTCCGTGGCTCGCCGTCGGGTCGAGCTCGACGAGCAGGCTCACGAAGGCCGTGGCGTCGTCGAAGCGGCCGGCCCGGGTCGCGGCCCGCACGGCCTCGGTGAGGAGCCTCTGGCGGTCCTCGTCCGCGAGCTTCTGGCCGCTCCCGGCGAGGAGGTCGCCAACCTGGCCGAGCAGCCGCAGCGCCGTCGCGTGATCCACGACGGGCGCGAGGGGGGCCGCGACTTTTCGCGCCTTGCGGCCCTTGCGGCTGCGGGGCCCCGCGGCCTTGGCAGCAGGGCCCTTCACCGAGAGGGCGCGTAGGTCGGCCGTGAGGAGAAGGGCGGTCACCCGGGGGTCCGAAGGGTTGAGAGTACCCAGGACGCGCCGGGCATCGCGCGTCTGGCCGAGGGCGAGATGGGCGGCCGCGAGGTCCCGCGCGTCCACCTCCGAAGGCGGGATCCGCTGGAGGAGGGCCGAGGCCTTCGCCGGAGAGCGCGTCCCGAGAGAGAGCGCCCGCGCCAGCCGCACGGCGGATGGGGAGAGCTCCACCGCGGTCAGGAACCGCCGTTCCGTCTCATCGTCGAAGAGGTCGGGGGCACGCTCGGGAGCGTCGGGCCACCTCGCCGCGAGCGCGGCGAGCGACGTGCCGGCGCCAGGTGCGAGGAGGGCGAGAGTCAACGCCCGCGCGATCTCGGCCCGGGGCCCGGCCTTTTCGGGTTGGGCTCCCGGAGCGGCCGGCGCGGCCAGTGCAGCCAGTACGGCGGCCCTCTCGTCGGGGCCCTCGGCCTTGCGGGCGACGGTGAGGAGCGCGGCCCTTCGGATCGCCGGATGGGACTCCGCAGTGGTCTCGAGGAGCCGGGGCACGACGGTTCGGCCGAGCGCCCTCCGTGCGGATTCCCGCGCTTCCTGATCGAGAGCGAGGAAGGGGCCGAGTCCCGCGAGGCCGAGCGGGGACCCGTCGAACGACGCGGCCGCAGCAGGGGCCTGAACCGCCCGCACGCCATCGGCGCGGACCTTCCAGAGGTTGCCGGCGCGGGAAATCTCGAGGAGCCGG
>CAZXSG010000266.1:0-6139 GCA_964643185.1 uncultured Holophagales bacterium | reverse complement strand
AACGGCTCGAAAACCCGGGCGGCGATCACGTCGGAGATGCCCGGTCCGTCGTCGCCGCTCGCTGTTGCTGCGGGACCTCGGGAGTCAGGTAAAGCTGGGCGAGCTGCCCTGGATCTCGGCCGTCGAGCCCTGGGTCGGATCGACCGAAACCGCTCGGGCATCGGCGAGGGCCACGCTCGTCAGAACCGCAACGCTTGCGATCGGTGCCTTTCCGCAGACGATTCTGCCGAACAAGCTCGTCAGGGAGCTCCGGGCCCTGGCCGCAGGGGCGGGCGAGCCACAGCCGTTCGTCGACGAGCTGGCGGCTGACATATTCATGGGTGAGTTCTCCGCGAACTACCTTCGAGCCGCCAAGGTGGCCGCCGCGACACTTCAAGGTTCACTTTACGAGCGCTACTACGGCGTACCGTTCGACCGCGTTCTTCAGCTCGACGACCCCGAGGTTCCAGGCGGCCGAACATCGGTGTCTCCCGGTTTTGCTCGGCTATGCCAGGAACTGGCGACCCCGCTGCACGGTGAGCCGCGCTCTTCATGGGTTGCAAGGAACGGCACCGTCATCGAACAGGCACAGATCCTGACAACGCACAACCTCTCCGTCCTCTTTCATGGGTTCGGTCTCGCGAGCGCCATGGACTCACAGCTCCCCGGCTTGGCGCGCGCGTGTTTCGAATCGATCTGTCGGCGCCAGCAAGCGAGGATCACCGGCTGGCAGCCACAGCTTCAGATGATGAAGAACACCGCCTATTCCTGGCGGCAGATGGTCTTTTTCCTGTCGCTCATGGACGCCCCACGGGTCGCCTCATTTCTGGAGTACTGCGAATCTCATCTGGGGCGCCAGAGGCAGGGGTTCCGAGAGCGTTTCGAACCCGTCGTTGCCGGTCTTCGCGCGGCGGAGTCGGGCGCGGCGTTCGACCAGGAGGGACGGCACACCGCGTCGGGCGGGAGGCGCTTCCTCGGGTGGTCCGTGGGACGCCATTGGCTGCTTCCGGCGGATCGCAACCCCTAGGATTCAGAG
Organism: uncultured Holophagales bacterium; assembly: GCA_964643185.1. Classification (GTDB taxonomy): domain Bacteria; phylum Acidobacteriota; class Thermoanaerobaculia; order UBA5066; family UBA5066; genus JAEUQS01. Next base: position 5,124 of record CAZXSG010000266.1, on the reverse strand, counting down.
CGGCCGCCGAGAGATGATCCTCCGGTGGATCTCTCGATCAAGGACGTTTCCGAAGACTTGGTGTGTCGCCTTCGCGAGAGGGCTCGCCGAAACGGGAGATCGATCCAGGATGAGGTTCTGGCGATCCTGGAAGCGGCCGCTCCCGCGAAGATCAGCATCCATGAGGCAAGGGAGCGCGTGCGCGCCCTTGGCATTGCGAGTCCGGCGGAGTCCACGCGGATGATCCGCAGAATGCGGGACTCCCGCTAGCGATCTGGATCGCTAGCCAGGGTTCGTGACCGGGATCGGTGTGTCGAGCGGATGGGCCCACACCAATCGAGGAAAGCGGGCGTAGTCACGGTCGGTCGTGAACCATGTACAGCCCTGTTCGAGAGCGAGGGCAGCCAGGTAGGCGTCCTGAACGAGGTTCCCTCGGCAATCCGTCCTGCGGCAAAGGTCCCGGAAAACAGTGAAGTGTCGATCGCCAGCCCGAAGGCGGACGGCCTCCGGGGCCGCGAGAAGCGCGTCGATGAAGTCTTCGACCGCTCTTCGGGGTGTCGGAGTCCGGTAGATCCCCTTGTGCGTCGCGATCCGAACGAGGGAGCAGAGGACTGGCTCGAAGAGGCCGAACGGCTCGTCCTCCGAGAGCGATCGTTGGAGCCATGAGCGGAATTCGCTATGTCGATCGCTTTCCTCGCGAAGCGCGTACAGGAGAACGTTCACGTCGACGGACTTCAATCCCCTTCATCCATCCGATCGTGAATGCTCCCCATGTGGTCGAGGGAGACGCCGGGCATCAATCCGTCGCCCCGAAACGTGGGGAGGCGCACGCGCCGCTTACGCGTCGGCTTGTCGCGAGGGGCCAGCTTCTCACGGAGGGCTTCCTCCACGATGGCGCTCAGCGTGGCGCCACGGCGCAAAGCGTACTCTTTCGCCCGGCGATGGACGTCGTCGGCGAGAATCACCATTGTTCTCATGACGAGAAGACTAACACCCCCGCATATGTATGCTCCAGCTCAGCAGTTGACCGTCACCCGCAGGAACGTCGCCGAGATGGACGTTGACGCGGGATTCGTGCTTGTGTTGTGCGAGACGAAGAGGTCGTCCAGCTCCTTGCGCAGTTCCTCGGCGCGGCCGTTCTTCTGCGCGGCCTCGAACGCGTTCATCGTGGGGCCGTAGTAGTTCTGGAACTCCGAGACGAGCGCGGCAGGGGCGTTGGGGTACTTGAACGTGTAGCTGTCCCGCGCGAACGAGATGTTCTCCTTGGGTACGCCGGCCGCGGTGAAGCGCTCGATCACGTTGCTCTCGAGGCCCCAGGTCATCGGGCTCACGAAGCCCTCGGGCGGCGGTGGCGCGTACGCGGAGCTGATCTTGAGGATCTGGGCGACGAGCGTCGGGTCGTTGGGAATCCAGTTCCCCATGACGATCCCTCCGCCGGGGCGCGTGACGCGCACCATCTCCCGGGCGACGTCATGCGGCTTCGGCGCGAACATGGCGCCGAAGATGCTCACCACGAGGTCGAACGAGCGGTCCTCGAGATCGTGGAGGTTGGAGGCATCGCCCTCCCGGAACGCGACCTTGTCGTGCAGCCCCGCCTCGAGTGCCCTCTTCCGCCCGGCCTCGACGAGGTTTCTCGCGATGTCGACGCCGACGACGGTCGCACCGAGCCGTGCGGCCGGCAGTGCGGTCGTGCCGTCGCCGCAGCCCAGGTCCAGGACCTTGTGCGCGGGGGTGATCCCCAGGTTCTTCACCAGAGCCTCGCCGCTCTCTCTCATGCTCGACGCGATGCGGGTGAAGTCACCCTTTTCCCACAGTGCCTTGTTCGGATTCATCGGAATCAACGTGCAGCCCCTCCTTCGGGCACTGCAACCTAGGGCCGCCACGCCTGCCGCGCCGTGGCCCTCGTCACGCGTTTCGCGCTCTCAGTCCACGGGCCAGGGCATTTCGGCGGGAAGCTCCTCTGGCGGAGCCTCTTCCTTCGGCGCGCGGGACGGGACCGTGTCGACTCCCCGCCACCACGGATCGACCCTCTCCACACGAGAGGGCTCCACGGCCTCGCCGAGGCGCGGCATCACGAGCTGCGCCCCGCCGAGCCTCAGAACCTCCTCCGCGGGCTGATCCCACGCATGGAGCGCGAGGCTGAACGTTCCCCAGTGAATCGGCAGGAACGGCCCGCCCCCGAGGAGCTGGAGGGCCCGGAGCGCGTTCTCCGGCCCGAGGTGGATGTCGCCCCAGGCGGGATGGAACGCGCCGACCTCCAGGAGCACGAGATCGAACGGGCCGAGCCGCTCGCGGATCTTCGAGTACTCGGGCGTGAGACCCGTGTCTCCGCTGAAGAACACGGCGTGGCGATCGGACATCACGACCATTGACGACCACAGCGTCGCGTTCCGGTCGTTCAGGCTGCGTCCCGAAAAATGCTGGGAGGGCACGGCCGTCACGGTGAGGGCCGACTTCGGCAGCGCGTAAGACTCCCACCAGTCCAGCTCGTGGATGCGCTCGGGCCTTACGCCCCAGGCTTCGAGATGCGCGCCGACGCCGAGCGAGGTCACGAACGGCACGTCGCGTTTCGCGAGTTCCAGGATCGTGGGGTAGTCGAGGTGGTCGTAGTGATCGTGCGAGATGACGACCGCGTCCACGCGCGGCAGCGCGCGGAGCGGTACCGGCACCGGCTGGAAGCGCTTTGGCCCGGCGATGCGCGAGGGCGAGGCGCGCGGGCCCCACACGGGATCGGTCAGGACCCTCAAGCCGTCCAGCTCGAGCAGCACGGTGGAATGCCCGAGCCACGTGGCGCGAAGGCCCGTCTCCGGCTTCGTGCTCCAGGCCTCGAGCGGGCTCGTCGAAGGCAGCGGACCGCGGGGAACCCGCCGTACGCCGCCGCAGAGAAACTCCTGGATCGTCGGCATCGCGGCGCGCGGGTCGCGGAGGCCCGGGAGAATCGGGTGCACGTTGTGAAAGCGCTCGCCGTTCCAGCGGGGCGAGGCGCGCATCCGCTCGAGCCGCTCGCCCTGCGGCTTCTTTCCCAGGGATCTCATGCGCCTGCCGCCGGATCGGGCCGAAAGCGCTGGCCGATCCGTTCCCGCTCCTCGGGCGTCAGCTCCTCGCAACGCCCGGCAAAGCCGCGGTGCTTGCATCTCTTTCGGCCGTGTCCGTGTCCGCCGCCGAAGCCTCCGAAAAGAATGCGGCAGAGCGCAAGCAGACCGAGCGCCTGCCAGAACGTGATCGTTTGCCAGCCGAAGAGCTCCGGCAGGATCGCGTTCCACAGATACATCACCACCTGGCCGCCGATCGCGATGAAGAGCGCGAGCCCGGCGATCGCGAGCGGGGCGATCCAGAGCCATTTCTTGTTCATGTTCTTCTCCTCACGTTCCCGTGAACGCGTCGAAAACGCTCTGCAGGCGGGCGCGGAGATGGAGCACCGCATACCGCTTACGCGAGAGCAGGGTGTTGAGGTTCGTGCCCGTCTCTTTCGCGAGCTCCTTGAAGCTGCGTCCCTCGAGCTCGTGCGCCACGAAGACGTCGCGCTGCTCGGCGGGCAGGTCCCGGATGGCGGCCTCCAGCTCCGCGAGGAGCACTCCACGTGCGTAGACCGCGTCGGGACCGGCGTCGGGCGAGGGCAGGAGGTCCTCGATGCCGAGGAGACCTCCTTCACCGTCGTCGAGCGTCGCGTCGCTGAAAGGCTCCGGCTTCCTCTTTCGGAACAGATCCGTGATGCGGTTGCGCGCGACGCGGAAGATCCAGCCGGTCACGTGCTCGATCGGCATCAGGAGGCGGTTGGCTTCGACCAGCTCGAAGAAGACCTCCTGGACGATGTCCTCGGCGTCCGAGGGGTCGGGCACCCGGCGGCGGATGAAGTCGAGGAGGCGTACGCGCTCGTCTCGGGCGATGCCCTCGAGCCGGCGGTCCTGCTCGGTCATCCCGGCGAAGGTCGGCGCTTCATCCATCTCCTACCGAAGACGAACGGCGCCCGCGGATATTGCAGGTGAGTCACGGAGATTCGTCTTCCAGCTCCCTTAGGTCGACCTCTGCGGCGTCGACGCCCTCGAGATAGCGGCGGGCCCACCGGTCGGCGTCCTCGAGGGACGGGACCTCGACGATCACGTAGCCCGCGATGAGCTCCTTGGACTCGGTGAACGGCCCGTCGATCACACGCACCCCGTCGCTGGAATTCTTGTAGCGCCTCCCGCGGCGACTGGGCTTCAGCGTTTCCGAGGCGAGGAGCACGCCGTCGCGCTTTGCCGCTTCGACGTTGCGCGCCCGCTCGGGCGAAGGGGGGGTGCCCGCCTCCGTTGCCTCGGTGGCCTTCCGGAGCGCCATGTACCGCGTCTTCGTGTGGCAGTCCGGCTTCGGCATCATGCCGAGATCCCACGGCTCGGTGACCGGCCGCACGTCGACCTCGGCGTCGCCCGAAGCCGCCGCCAGGCGCGATGCCCAATCGACGGCCTCGTCCAGGCTCTCGACGCCCAGGATGTCGAACCCGGACGGCAGCTCGTTGTCGCCCTCGAAGGGCCCCGCGACGCTCTCGCACCCGCCTCGTGAGAACTTCAGGCGCACGCCGAGAGAGCTGGCCCGAAGGCCTTCTCCGGCGCGGAGCGCGTTCGCTTTCACCATCTCGCCGATGAGCGCCCCGACCCGCGCGATGAGCTCCGGGCTCGGGATCTCGCCGGCTTCCCATCGGGGGTTCGTCTTGTGCATCACGATGAATCGCATCGGCTCAGCCTTTCAGGAACTGGACGACGGCGGGCACGAGCACGCCGGGACTCACATTGTGCGTTTGCCCCTCGAGCGTCTGGTGCCTCGCGCCCGGGATCGCATCCGAGACGACCCGCGCGGCCTTTTGCAGCCTGGGCTGCGTCTTCGAGCCGTGCATGACGAGCGTTGGCACCCGGATCGCGGAAAGGCGCTCGGCCGGGACCCGGAAGCCCGTCATCACCGCCGCGTCGTACGGCAGCGTGTGCGCGACGGCGACGAGCTGCGGCCACACCCACGGCATGAGCCGCCTCATGACGACGGCGAACGCCGGCCCACCGACCATGTCCTTCATGAAGTACTTCACGGCGCCGGCCCGGTCGCCCTCCTCGACCAGCTGCCGGGGCCGGGGGCCCGGAGCCCGGCCCGGACGCCCGTGGCCATGCGGCGGTGGCG
>CAZXSG010000265.1:0-6141 GCA_964643185.1 uncultured Holophagales bacterium | reverse complement strand
CGCGCCCTGCGCCGCGCCGGTCGTGCAGTCGATCTCCAAGCCCTGCGCCTCCACGACGGGCGGCCTCGCGCTCACCATCAACGGCACCGGATTCCAGACGGGCGCGACGGTCTCGCTCATCAACACCGCTGCCGTCGTGAACAGCGTGACACCCACCCAGATCTCAATCACCACGGCCTCGCGTGTGCCCGCCACCCCGGCGCTCGGCAACGTGAGGGTCACGAACCCCGACTCGCAGTTCGGCAACCTCGTGGACGGTTTCTCCTATGCCCTTCGCGGCGACGCGAACGGAAACGGCTCGATCACGCCGGCCGACTCGATCTACCTGAACCTCGCGATCTTCCTCGGCGGCAGCCCGACGCCCACGCTCTGCAGCGGTGACGCGAACGGGACGGGCGCGATCACGCCGGCCGATTCGATCTACCTGAATCTGTTCGTCTTCCTCGGGGGGAGCGCTCCCCCTCCCTGAGGTTCTCCGGCGGGGGGCGCCGGCCCCCCGCGTCACTGGGCCGCCGAGCCCCTAAGATGCCGCGGTGCTGATTCGCGCCGCCCGAGCCCTCGGGGCCATCGCCCTCGTCTTTTCCGCGGGGGCGGGCGCGTCGCCCGTGCCCCGAACCCTGGTTCCGCCGGCACCCGCGACCCGCGAGCGGCTCCTCGGCACCCCGCGGGATGGCTCGCGGCTCCTCCTGGCCGCGGCCGTCTACGATCCTCTGCGGGAAGAGCCCGACTTCTCCCCCTGGGGCCTCGACGCGCGCGCGAGCGACGACCTCGGAGTCGTCCAGCTCCGAAAAGGGGCGCGCCTTTCCGCGGATGCGTTGACGGCCCGCGGAATTCCGGTTCTCGGCTACCTGCCCGATGCGGCGTTTCTCGTGAGGCTTTCCCCGGAGGCCGGGAAGATCCTCGACGGCTGGGGCGACGTGCGCTGGTACGGGCCGCTGGTGCCGGGTCTGAGGGTCGCGCCCGGCCTCCTGCCGCGCGCTCCGGGATTCCCGGGGGGCGAGATCGAGGTCCATTTCGTGACGGGAACGCCTTCCGAGGCGCTGGCCTCCGCGGCAGCCCGGCTCCGAGCGATGACGGGAGCCACGGAGACGTCACGCCGCGACGGGCCCGGTTTCCCCCGGCTCGTGTTCGCGGTGCCGGCGTCCCTGAGGGACTCCTTCGTTCGGGCCGCGTCGGCCCAACCGGGAGCGCTCTTCATCGACGTTCTGAGAAGGTACGAGCTGCACAACAACGAGTCCCTCGGCCCGCTGCAATCAGGAGTCGCCTCGGTGATCTCGAACGGCGTCTGCTCCTCGTGCGGGATCTTTTCGAGAGGTCTCGCCGGCACGGGGCAGATCGTCGCCGTGGCCGACTCGGGCAACGACAGTGACATGTGCTTCTTCAGGAAGTGGAACGGTCCCGAGGCGATCACCTCCGCGAGCGCGCCGGCCCTTCCCGCTCCGGGCCCGCTCTTCCCGGCCCGCAAGGTGGTGGGCTATTTCGTGCAGCCCGGCGCCACGGCGTACGACAACAACGAGGCCTGCTCCTTCTCGGCCACGGGCTTTCACGGAACCCACGTTTCGGCGACGGCCGTGGGCGACGATCTCGCGAGGCCCTCGTCGCCCGGCGCGGCCGGAATCGATGCGGGTGACGGCATGGCGCCGCAGGCGCAGCTCCTCTTTCAGGACATCGGCAACGACGTGACCGGCTGCCTGAGCGGGCTCTCCGACATCGCGGGAACCCTCGAGCAGGCCCGGCTCTCGGGCGCTCGCATCCATACGAACTCCTGGGGGGCGCGCGCCTCGGGCGTCTACACGGGCGACGACCAGATCGTGGATGCCTTCCTCTTCGACCACGACGAGATGGCCGTGTTCTTCTCCGCCGGGAACGCCGGCCCGAACGGGGGCACGCTCGCCTCCCCCGCGATCGCGAAAAACGTCGTCACGGTGGGCTCCGTGGGCCATGGAACGTCCACCACGGTCTCGAGCTTCTCGAGCCGAGGCCCGGCCGCGGATCTCCGCATCAAGCCCGACGTCGTCGCGCCGGGCGAAGACGTGCTCTCGGCCGCGGGCAGCGGAAGCTCGTCCGACCTCAACTGCGCGACGAAGACCCTCTCGGGGACGTCGATGTCGACTCCGGCGGTGGCGGGCGCGGCGGCCCTCCTGCGCCAGTACTTCGCCCTGGGCTTTCATCCCACGGGCGTGGCGACGGCGGCCGACGCTCTCGCGGCGAGCGGGCCCCTCGTCAAGGCCGTCCTCCTGAACGGCACGATGCCCATGGACGGCGCCGGCGCGTTCGGAGGGCCCGATACCGGATGGGGCCGTCCGAACCTGGACGCGAACCTGTTCTTCGCCGGGGATTCGCGGAGCCTTCGCGCGTTCGCCGTCGCGAACGCGGACGGGCTCGCGACCGGGGAGACCCGAACCTACACCGTCACGGTTCCCGCAGGGGCCCAGGAGCTCCGCGCGACGCTCGTGTGGTTCGACGCCGAGGCCGGGCCGGGCGCGGCGACCGCGCTCGTGAACGACCTCGACCTCGCCGTCACGGACGGCAACCTGACGTTCCGCGGAAACGTCTTCGACGGCGCCGGGGTCTCGGTCACCGGAGGCACGGCCGACCTCCGGAATACCGTGGAGCAGGTGCGGCTCACGGCCCCCGCCGCGGGGACGTACACGCTCACCGTAACGGCCGTGTCGGTGCCGGGCAACGGTCGCTCGAACACGGCGCGCCAGGGCTACGCGCTGGTGTTCTCGGCGGCCGCGTGCGCCACGGGCGTTTCGGCGGCGCCCACGGGGCTCCTGGCCGCGGCGCACCCCGTCGCGGGCACCGACCTGACGTTCGTTCCGGCGGCGGGCAGCCTCACGACCCAGGTGTATCGGGCGCCGGGAGGCTGCACGGCGAACGCCGCCGATTTCCAGCTCGTGGGTCATTCCACGGGCCCTGCGTTCACCGACGCGCGGGCAGCCGGAGGCGCGACCTACGGATACCGCATGCGGGGAGCCGACGGATGCGGAGAGGGGCCCGTCTCGGCCTGCGTCGAGATCACGCCCACGGGCTCCTGCGATCGCGAGCCGGCCTTCGCCGGGCTCACGCTCGCGGTTCCCGAAACGCTCACGTGCCGCGTGAAGCTCTCGTGGAGCGCCGCGGCGGTGAGCTGCCCTCTCGGCGGAACCGCGCGGTACAACGTGTATCGCGACGTCTCGGCCGCGTTCGTGCCCTCGGCGTCGACGCTTCTCGCGACCGTTTCCGCTCTCTCCTACGACGACGATTCGGGAACCACCGGAACGACGTATTTCTACGTGGTTCGCGCGGAAGACGAGACCGTGAACGGAACGGGGCCGGGCGGCGGCAACGAGGATCCCAACACGCTGCGCGTGTTCGCGACGCCCGGCGGCCCGCCCGGGCCGCTCGGCACGTTCACCGACGGCGGCGGGGACGGGGGAGCGCGGCTCATCGCCGAAGCTCCGTGGCGCCTCACCGCGGCGAGCGCGCATTCCGGCAGTTCGGCTTATCGCGCGGGCGCCGACGGGCCCTATCTCTCGAGCCGCTGCGCGTCCCTCACGACCCCCACGCTGTTCCTCGGCACGGGGTCGGTGCTGTCCTACGCCGTCCGCTACAACCTCGAGACGGGCTGGGACGGCGTCGTCGTGGAGATCTCGACCGACGGCGGCGCGAGCTTCGTCGACCTGCCGCCGGCCGCGGGCTATCCCGGCTCGCTGAGCTTCACGGGCGCGCCGCCGACCAACGCCTGCGGGCTCGCGGCCTCGCGCGGAGCCTTCACGGGGCCCAACTTCAACCCCTCGCTGAGCCCCTGGACGGTCTACACGAAGGCCCTTTCTCCGGCGTTCGACGGAAAGCCGGTGAGCATCCGCTTTCGGTTCACGTCCGACGCGGGCACCGCGTACGAGGGCTTCCTTCTCGATTCGATCTCGGTGACGAACGTCCACCTGCCCACGGCGTGCGTTCCCCCGGGCTCGTGCGCGTCCCCGGCCGCTGCGATATCGGGTTCGGCGACGATCTGTGCTGGCGACTCCACCGAGATCCGGGCCGATCTCACCGGAACGGCGCCGTTCCGGCTCACCTGGTCGGACGGTCTCGTCCAGGAAAACGTGATCGGCCCCGAGGTGTTCCGGAGCGTCTCGCCATCGACGACGACGGCGTACTCCGTGACGGCGCTCGACGATGGCCTCTGCGCGGGTACGCCCACGGGCACGGCCATCGTGACCGTCACCCCGTTGCCCGCCTCGCCCCAGATCACGGGCCTCGCGAGCGTCTGCACGAACGCTCCGTTCACGCTCGGCGCCACGCCCGGATATGACGCCTACCAGTGGACGAAAGGCGGAATCGACCTGCCGGGCGAAACGGCGGCCAGCCTGACGCGGCCCGCGGCGACGGCCGCGGATTCGGGGACGTACGCCGTCACGGGCCGCATCGGGCTCTGCACGTCGACGCCCTCGCTGCCCGTGAGCGTCACGGTCGCGCCGTGCCCCGCGCCCACGGCGGCGACTCTCTCGCCGGGCTGCGGCAACGTGACGGGGGGCCGCGCGGTGACGCTGCTCGGCTCGGGTTTCCAGCCGGGCGCGACCGTCACGTTCATGAACGCGCCCGCCTCGGTGTCGAGCGTGGCTCCCGATCAGATCGTCGTGGTCGCGCCGTCGCGCGCGGTAGGGCCCGCGGTCCAGGGCGACGTCGTGGTGAGGAACCCCGACGGCCAGACGGCCCGCTACGTCGACGCCTGGATCTACGCGCTCCGCGGGGATGCCAACAACAACGGCGTCATCACCCCCGCCGACTCGATCTTCCTGAACCTGGCGATCTTCCTGGGCGGGACGCAGCCGCTCACGCTCTGCAACGGCGACGCGAACGGCAACCAGGCGCTGACCCCGGCCGACTCGATCTACCTGAACCTCTTCGTGTTCCTCGGAGGCGCGCCGCCGCCGCCCTGAGCTCCGGCCGGAGAGCCTGCTCGTTTCAGGCGGGCAGCCGAACCGTGAACGTCGATCCTCCGCCTTCGCGGCTCTCGTACGTCACGGTGCCCTTGTGGGCCTCGACGATGCACTTGGCGAGGTAGAGGCCGGCGCCGATACCGCCGTACTCGTGATCGCTCCTCGAATGAGCGCGGTAGAACCGGCCGAAGAGGCCGGCCCTCCGCGTTTCGGGAACGCCAACGCCGCGGTCGGACACCGAGCAGACGGCCTCGCCGGCACCGGCGCTCACCGTGACGTGAATGGGACCGCCGTCCGGGGAGTACTTGATGGCGTTTCCCACGAGGTTCGACATCACCTGAGTGAGCCGTTCCCGATCGCCCGTGAGGTGAACGGTGCCCAGCCGCGCGAAGACGATCTCGTGGCGTGAGGTCGTGCGCTGCATGTCGGACACGACCTCCGCGACGATCTCGCACAGGTCGATGGGCGTCGGCGCGAGCTCCACGTGGTGCAGATCGAACCGCGCGACATCGAGCAGCGCGTGGATGATCCGATCGAGCCGGGTCGCGCCACGCTCGATGGCCTCGAGCATCTCCCGCCGCGCCGCGGAGAGATCCCCCGGTGAGGCGAGGAGAGCCTCCGCGTAGCCCTTGAGGATCGTCACGGGCGTTCGGAGCTCGTGAGCGACGACGCCGGTGAACTGATCCCGAAGCTGGTCGAACGCGACGCGCTCGGTGATGTCGCTCGCGACGAGGACGGCCCCGGTCATGCGGGCCGAGGCGTCGAGGATGGGCCCGGCGCTCACCTGGAAGCAGAGGACGGGCCCTCCCGTTTGTCGAACGGCGCGGATCTCGACACCTCGGACGGTTTCGCCGGCGAGCGCGCGGGCCGGCGGCCGGGCCTCTTTCGGTATCGGCCCCCCGTTCATGAGGAACCAATCCCAGCCGGGCGCGAGCGCGTCGCCGCTGGGGAGATACGCCCCGTCCGTTTCGTTGCCCTACGGGACCTGGCCCGTGGGGTCCCGCAGCCAGCCCCCTTTGGCGAAGGCGGCCGAGGCCTGCTCGTCGCGCTGAGGATGAACGGGTCGCGCACCAGCCGCGACAGCCCGAGCCGTCGCACCACCCGCGACATGGATTGCGGGAGCATCGTCTTGCCGAAGCGCGCTTCGATGAAGCCGCAGAGGTCCCTCAGCGTCCAGCCCGACGGCTCGCCCCGCCCCGGATCAGGCCCCCGCAGC
>CAZXSG010000264.1:0-6144 GCA_964643185.1 uncultured Holophagales bacterium | reverse complement strand
CCGCGACGTGCGCAGCCTGGGCTCGGGCAACGCCGGCGCGACGAACGTCCTCCGCACGTCGGGCAAGTCCCTTGCGTTCGCCGTGCTCCTCCTCGACGCGCTCAAGGGCGTCTTCGGAGCGTCCCTCCTCGCGGTGCTCACGCACGACGTTCGCTTCACCGCGGCGGGCGGCTTCGCGGCGGTGCTGGGTCACGTCTTCCCGTGCTTCTTCCAGTTTCGTGGCGGCAAGGGCGTCGCGACCGCTGTGGGCGCCTTTGCCGTGATCGCGCCCGTGCCGCTCGCGGCGATGTTCGTCGTGTTCGGAATCCTCATCGGCCTGACGCGATACGTTTCGCTGGGCTCCGTGACCACCGCGGTGCTCATGCCCTTCGCCGTGGCGGGCTGGCAGCAAAGCTTCGGGCCCACGTTTCTGGCCGCGGCCGCCATCGCGCTTCTCCTCGTCTTCTCTCACCGGGCCAACCTCGTGCGCCTGTACCGCGGCGAGGAGCGAAAGCTCGGCAGAAAGGAACCACCTGATGAACTCCACTAGCCCGAAGACCCAGCGAAAGATCGCCCTCGTGGGCACGGGGGCCTGGGGCACGGCGCTCGCGGTGCACGGTGTGAACGCCGGCCTCTCGGTTTCCCTGCTCGGACGGCGGCCCGAGCTCGTGGCCCGGCTCCTCGAGACCCACGAGCATCCGGCGCTCGCGGGGGCTCCGCCCCTTCCTTCCGCGCTCGAAATCACACTGGATCCGGAGCGGGCGTTCGCGGGTGCCGACGCGGTGCTCTGGGCGGTCTCCGTGCAGGCGACGGGGAAGGAGATGGAGCGCCTCCTGCCGTTCCTCCCGGCGGGTGTTCCGCAGGTCGCGACCTCCAAGGGCATCGAGGTGGGCAGCAGGCGCCGCATCACCCAGGTCATGGCCGGGGTGCAGGGCTCGACGACCGGCCTCGCGATCCTCTCGGGGCCGACATTCGCGCTCGAGGTCGCGCGCGCGTTGCCGGCGGCCGCCGTGGTCGCGTCGTACGAGCCGTCGGTGTCTCTCTTTCTGCAGGAGCTGCTCTCGTCGCCCACGCTCCGGCTCTATCGGTCCGAGGACGTGGCCGGCGTCGAGATCTCGGGGGCCGCCAAGAACGTCATCGCGATCGCGGCCGGGCTCGTGGACGGGCTCGAGCTGGGCCAGAACACGCGCGCGGCGCTCCTCACGCGCGCGCTCGCGGAGATCCGCCGCCTCGGCACGAAGCTCGGCGGCAGCCCCGAGACGTTCGCGGGTCTCGCGGGCACCGGCGATCTGATTCTCACGGCCACGGGCAACCTGTCGCGCAACCGGCGCGTCGGTCTCGCTCTCGCGAAGGGAGCGACGCTCGCAGAGGCCCTCGCGAGCCTCGGAGGCGAGGTGGCCGAGGGCGTCGCGACGACCCCGGCGATCATCGAGGTGGCCCGCGACGCGGGCGTGGAGATGCCGATCGCCGAGATGGTGGGCCGCATCCTCACGGGCAGCGTGGTCCCGCGCGAAGCCGTGCGCGCGCTCATGACACGCGGTCTCAAGGAGGAGAAGGGCTGAAGACCGAGCGTAACGGGTGCGCAGCGCCGAAGGCGCGGAGCCACACGAGCGTTCGGAAGTTATGAAGAATCGGGGACGTACTGGGGCACAATAGGGGTCCGGGTATGTCCGAAGCATCGACACTGGAAACACCAAACACCCTGATGACCACCGAACACACACTTCCTGGCGCGCCGCCGATGGAGCTCAGGGGCAGCTCCGTGTTCGACGACCCGTCGCTCCACTACGTGAGGGTCGAGAAGGCCGGCGACGAGCCGCCCGCCGTGCCCGGAATCGTGGACGTCGCCGTTCTGGACATGCACCACGGATTCCCGAACCTCGGGCACTTCTCCATCGTCGACACGCTCCTCGGCATGGGCCGCGACGAGCGGGCTCTGATGGGACCGGGCGCCCCCGAGTTCCGCGTCGTGAGCTTCGACGTGCGGGGCGGCCTCGCGGTCCCCGCCTCGGCCGCGCGCTACACCGTCGTCGTGGGCACCGGCGGCCCCGGCGACATCGATCCCCGGAGGAACGACGGCATCGCCGAGTTCTCGCAGGGGGTCGCCGAGGATCCGTCCTGGGAGGCGCCGCTCTTCCGCTTCTTCGACGGGGCCCACCGCAACGAAAACCTCGCGCTCCTCGCGATCTGTCATTCCTTCGGCCTGCTCTGCCGTTGGTCGGGCATGGCCGAGCCCGTGCTCCGCGGGCCCGAGAAGGGCGGCAAGAGCCACGGTCCCGTCTCGAACGTCCTGACGGAAGAAGCCCGCACGCATCCGTGGTTCTCCGGCTACTTCGAGGCTTCGCACGACGCCGTCGTGGAGGTCCTCGACAGCCGGCTGTTCGACCTCGTGCCCACCGGCTCGCGCGCCGCGCGGGTGCTCGCGCACGAATCGAACGGAATGCCGGGCAGCCCAGGGGAAGCCCTCACCATGATGGAAGTGGCGCGGGATCTGGACGGCCGGCATCCGCGGATGTGGGGCGTGAACCACCATCCCGAGATCGGCGACCGGGGTCTCCAGCGGCTGCGTCTCGACCGGCTCTCTGCGCACGGCGGGGTCTCCGCGGCGTGGATCGAGGAACGGCGCGAGGCCCTCGCGGCATGGAACCATTCGGCTCACACGGTGCGGGGTCTCCAGACCACCACCGAGCACCCGTTCGAGCGGCCTCTCCGGCTCCACGTGAGACGGGCCCTGACCGCGGCGATGCGCACCCCCACCCAGGCCCGAAGGTCCCTCCCCGACGACCCCTTATCCATAACCCGCCCCGGTGACAATGCAACGCCGTTGTAGGAGCTTCGCGCATGCGGCTCGTGCATCGCTGATCTTCGCGCTCGGTGCCGTGGCGTGTGCCGCTCCCAAGGTGGGTTCCGAACCTGTCGGGAAGCGTGTTGCCGCGGCCACCATCGCGCCCGCTGCCGAGCTGGTGCGCCGCGTCGCCGGCCCGGGCTGGACCGTTTACGTCGTGGTTCCTCCCGGCGCCTCGGCGCACGTCTTCGAGCCCACGCCCCGCGACGTGAGGCGCCTCGCCCCGGCCGCGCTCGTCGCCCGGATCGGAGCCGGATACGACGACTGGATGGGAAAGCTCGCGGCTGCCTGCGCGAGCCGCGCCGTGAAGCTCGAGCTGGCCCCCGCCGCCGGCATCGCCGAGCCCCACAGGGCCGGGGCGGACCACGGCCACGACCACGCTCACGAGCTTTCCGAGGAGACCGATCCGCACTTCTGGCTGTCGCCGCCCCGCGCCATCCGCGCGCTGCCGGCGATCGCAAAGGCCCTGTCGGAAGCCGACCCCGGGGGCCGTGCGGGGTACGAGGCGCGGGCGGCGAGCACGGCGCTCGAAATGCTCGCCCTGGATGCGGAGCTCGCCGAGCGGCTCGCTCCGCTGCGCGGTGCCGCATTCGTGAGCGCGCATCCCGCGTTCACGCACTTTGCCGCGCGCTACGGGCTCGTGCAGGCCGCGTCGGTCGAGCCCGTGCCAGGCCGCGAGCCGTCTCCGCGCGCTCTCGCGAACCTCATCCACCTGGCCCGGGACCACCGCCTGCGGGTGATCTTCACGGAGCCTCAGTTCCCCGAGGCGGCGGCCCGCATGATCGCGCGGGACGCGGGACTCGGCGTGACGCTCGTGGACCCCATCGGCGGCGTGGACGGCCGAAACACCTACGAGGAGCTGCTGCGTTTCAACGCGGCGGCGTTCCTCAACGGTCTGGGAACGAAATCTTGAGCGCGGTCGCCGAGCCTTCCGTGAAGAGCGCGGGCGTCCGCTGCGAGGGAGTGGTGTTCGAGGCCGGGGGCCGACGGATCCTCGAGAACGTGAGCCTCGTGATCGATCCCGGTCAGCGCGTGGTGTTCACGGGCCCCAACGGGGGAGGCAAGACGACGCTCATGCGGCTCCTCCTCGGGCTTCTCGAGCCGACCGAGGGCCGCATCGTCTTTCACGACGCCTCGGGGGAGATCCCGCGGCCAGCGATCGGGTATCTGCCGCAGCGCACGAGCCTTCCCGCCGATGCTCCGGTGTCGGCCGTCGACGTCGTGCTCCTTGCGCTGCTCCACGGGAAGCCGTTCGCCCGCAGCCGCGAGGCCGAGGTCGCGGCGCGCACGGCCCTCCATCGGGCGGGCCTCGCGGACGAACACATCGGCCGGCCGGTGGGACGCCTTTCGGGTGGGCAGAGGCAGCGCGTGCTCCTCGCGCGGGCCCTCGCCGGGGAGCCCGCGATGCTCGTCCTCGATGAGCCCGACACCGCGCTCGACACGCTGGGGCTCAAGCGGCTCCGGCAGCTCCTCGACGAGGAGCGGGGCGCCTCGCGCACGCTCCTCACCGTGACGCACCACGTGGAGTCGCTGGGGATCGCCGACGCGCGCTACCGCATCGACGGCACTGTAGAGAAAGTCGAGAAGGTCGAGACGGTCGAAGGTGGCGAGCCGTGATCGAGTTCCTCTCGTACCCGTTCTTCCAGCGCGCCCTCCTCGCGGGCCTCGTCGCGGCGATCCTCTGCGGGGCGCTCTCGTTCTTCGTGGTGCTGAGGCGGCTCGCGTTCGTGGGCTCCGGCATCTCGCACGCGGCCTTCGGCGGCGTCGCGCTGGCCTCGCTGGCGGGCATTCCCACGGGGCTCGGAGGCCTCATCGCCGCGCTCCTCGTGGCGGGAGCGACCGCCCGCGCGTCGGGTGAGGGCGGGGTCTCGGAGGACACGGCCGTCGGCGTCTTCACCGTCGCGGCCATGGCGGGCGGCGTCGTCGCGCTCGGGTTCCTCACGACGAACGTCGATCTCTTCGGCCTCATGTTCGGCAACATCCTCACGGTCGCGCCGGTGGATCTCGCCCTCCTCGCTCTCGCGGCCGTGCTCGTGCTGGGGCTCCTCGCCGCGTTCTTCCGGCCCCTCCTCTTCGCCGCGATCGACGAGGAAGGCGCCAGGGCCGCGGGCGTTCCCGTCTTCCAGATGCGGCTTCTCCTCCTCGCCCTCCTCGCCGTGACGGTCGTCGCGGCGCTCAAGGTCGTGGGCGTGCTGCTGGTCTCGGCGCTCCTCGTACTGCCGGGCGCCGCGGCTCGCAAGATCTGGGACCTCTGGCCCGCGTTCCTCGCGGGCTCGATCGCGTTCGCCGTTCTCGCCGTCGTCGGCGGTCTCCTGCCCTCGGTCGCGATCGACGTGCCGCCGGGGGCCGCGATCATCCCGCCGGGCACGGCCCTCTCCCTTTTTGCCCCCGGTTTTTGTAGAACGAACTGAGTTGCATTTGCGCGGCGGGCTGATAGAGTCACCGCCATCGAGTTGCAAGAGCGATAGGCGCTCATGAGCAATACGGCAACGAGGAGCCCCATGATCCAGCCCACGAACCCCTTTCTTCGCGCCCTGGCGGCCGGCCTCGGCCTCGGGCTCTGTCTCCTGCTCGCGACCCCGAGCCCGCTCGCCGCCTCGATGCTCTCGAGCGGCGGCGTGATCCGGGGCCGCGTGCTCGGGCCGGGAGATAAGCCCGTCGGCGGTATGAAGATCACGCTCGCGAACGTCGTCACGGGACGGGTCATGGAAGAGACCTCCGGCGCCGACGGGCGCTTCACGTTCTTCAACGTGCCGCCGAACCCATATCACCTGCACGGCACCGCGGACGGCTACGGCGTCATCGAGGCCGACATCTCGGTTCACGCGGGCGACCCCCTCGACCTCGCGCTCACGGCGACCCCGTCGGTGAGCGCGACCGTCGACGTGTCCGACGAGAACATCCCCATCCTCGTGGAGAAGGACAGCATCGTGAAGCACGTGGACGTGGACAAGACGCTCATCAGCCGGGCGCCGGCCGCGGTCTCCTCGCGCGGGCTCGAGGCGCTCGTGCTGCAGACGCCGGGCTTCATGGCCGACGAGAACGGCCGCTTCCACTTCCAGGGCTCGCACGGGCAGATCACGTACGTCGTCGACGGCAACCAGATCTCCGACCAGATCCACGCCGCGTTCTCGAACTCGCTGGACCCGCAGTACGTCGAGTCCCTCGAGGTCATCTCGGGGAACGTGCCCGCCGAGTACGGCAACAAGACGGCGGCCGTCGTGAACATGACGACGAAGTCGGGTCTCGGCTCGGGAAAGTCCTTTACCGGGGGAGCCTTCCTCGGCGCCGCGCGCTTCGGGACCTACGAAGGCGGCCTC
>CAZXSG010000263.1:0-6148 GCA_964643185.1 uncultured Holophagales bacterium | reverse complement strand
GATGAGGAGCCCGGTGGCGGCCGCGAGCCCGGCTCTCAGGGCCACGCGGCCGCGGTTTACGCTGCCGCGGATCTCCAGGAGCCATCCCGCCGCCGCGAGCGTCCAGGTGCCCGCCAGCACCGTGGGCTCGAGGGTGAGCGCCTGGACGCCGAGGGCGAGCCCCGCGAGCGCGACCCACCTTCCGCCGTTTCGCAGGGCGCGGAGCACGAAGAAGAGCACGAGGGGCACCCAGCTCATCGCGAGGAGGAGGCTGTAATAGTTCAGGGCGGAGAGGAGAGGACCCGAGAAACCGAAAGCAAACGCCCCGGCGAGGGCGCCCCCGCGCGATGCCCCGAGAACCCTCGCGAGGAGGTAGAGGCCGCCGGCGCCGAGGAGCACGTGGCCCGCGAGCGTGAGGTTCCAGGCCGCCTCGAACGGCAGCGCGAAGAAGAGCAGATTCGTGGGGTAGAAAACGGAGTAGCTCGGATCCGAGAGCATGGGCTGGCCGAGGTTGAGCGCCGGATTCACGAAGACCCCCTGCCCGGACAGCACCGACCGGACGAACGCTTCGCGCAGGGGGCGATGGAAATAGAAGAGGTCCCGAAAGGCGAACGTGCGGCCGGGAAGAAGGACGAGCCCGAAGTAGGCGCTCCACGCGGCGAGGAGCGTCGCGAGGGCCGCGGTGGGCGACAGGTCCCCGGACCCGGATTCCCGGTTCATCTCCCGCTATCCTCGCAGAACCCCCATTTGAGGCAGAATCGGGGTGTTGGATGGGCACGGGTGCCCACACTTCCCACACGATGAACCGCATTTCCCAGTACCTGGCTGTGCTCGCTTTCGTCGCGCTTCTGGTCGCCCCCGGCGCGGGGAGCGCGCAGTGTCCGGTGACGACGCCGCAGAAATTCGAGCCCCCGCCGGCCGGGATGTACCCCACGAAATTCCTTCCCGGCTTCGCGCGGGAGTTCTCGATCTACGGCGCGCCGGGCGCAAGGCGCCTGATGATGCGGCAGAACTTCGGGTACAGCATCTTCAGCCTCACGAGCCCGCAGAGTCCGGCGCTCGTCGCCTCGCACGACATCGAGGAAACGCTGCCGGTGCTCGGGGACGGCACCGAAACGGTCTCGGCTCTGGGCGCCTCGGCCGACGGCTCTCGCGCGATCGTGAGCTACCGGCAGACCCCGCACGGCAACCTCCTCATGGGCGCGACGGGCAGCATCTTCGGGTTCGCCGGCGAGTTCCGGCCGAGCCGGGCCTTCGGCGGCGTGGTGATCCAGCAGATCGGCGCCCGCTACATGGGCTACGCGCTCACGAATGCGGGGCTCACGGTGGCCGACGTGACCGAGCTTCTCAAGCCGCCCGACGTGCTCGTGCCGGGCTCCATCGCGAGCGAGCAGGTGGAAGGGGCGCCGGGCGGCACTCAGCTTCAGGTGGCGGGCAATACGCTCGTCTACCAGACGGCCTCGGGCTTCGTGATCGTGGACGTGTCCCTCGTGGGAACGAGCGTGCCGTTCCTCTCGAGCCAGTTCCGGGTGTACCAGCACGTCCCTGCGGCGTTCGGGCTGCCCGCGAACACGGCCTCGTCGATCGCGGCCGGCATCGACCCCGTGACGCGGGCTCTCTATGGGATGGCCGAAACGAGATCGGACGGCACGAACGGATTCGGGCTCGTGCGCTCCACCGATGGCGGTGCGACGCTCACGAGGGTGGGCAACGCCTTCGTGCCGCCGGCGCCGTTCTCGGGTCCGGGCTCGAACTCACCGGGGGTTTCGACCCTGGTGCCGACGTCGAACGGACTCATGGCGCTCTTCTTCAGCGGCGTCTCGGGGGGAAACAACAAGCTCTCGGCGATGCTCGTTGACGCCTGGGGAATCGACCAAACCCCGGGGGCCATCTTCAACCCGGCGTCTTTCGCGGGCTCCGACTTCGTTTCGCCGCTCTACCTGCGCGGCTTCAGCGAAGGCGGTGTCGTGAACGCCTACGTCGGGACGGGGCAGGCCGGGTTCGCGTTGCAGCTGGCGTGCGCTCCCCTGTCCAACGTGTCGATCGCGCTGGCCGGTGAAGCCACCGTCTGCGTCTCCGGCACGTCGGGAACGGCCACCGTCACCGACACCGGGGGGGCCGGGTCGACGCATCGCTGGGGCTACCGCACGTCGCCGGGAGGTCCGGTCACGTTCCTGCCGGGACGCACCGGCACGACGTACACCCTGACGGGCTCGGACTTCCCCGGCGTGGGACCGTACCGGCTCCTCTGCGAGTCGACTCCGGCGCTCGGCCCGACGCTCGTCTCGAACGAGATTCCGATCACCGTGACGCCACGGCCCGTCGCGGCGCCGGCGAACGGGGGGCCTTACTGTTCCGGACAGACCATCCAGCTTTCGGCCGCGTCTGTGGCAGGCGCGACGTACGCGTGGACGGGGCCGGGGGGCTTCACGTCTTCGAGCCAGAACCCCGTCGTGGGGAGCGCGACCGTGCTGCGGGCTGGGACCTACACGCTCACAGTCACGGCGGGTGGCTGTTCCTCGGACGCGGCCACGACGATCGTCTCGGTGTTCGACGCGCTCGCCGTGCAGGTTCCCGCTACCGTCTGTCCGTCGACGGCGGGCTACACAGCGAGTGTGGTTGCTCCGGCGGGCACGACGTCTTACGTGTGGGCGATCGGCAACGGCACGATCACGGGCGGGCAGGGCACGAGCACGGTGACGTTCACACCCGAAAGCTCCGGCACGGTCTCGATCTCCTGCCTCGTCACGGCCTCCTGCGGCAGCCACAACGTGGCGGGCGTCGCGGCCATCGACCCGGCCTGCAAGGGCCCACTGCGGTTCTACACGCTCGAGCCGTGCCGCATCCTCGACACCCGCGACCCCAATGGTCCCTACGGCGGACCGGCGCTTGCGGCGGGTGAGGAGCGGCTGTGGAAGCTGAGCGGCCGGTGCGGCGTACCCGCCGCGGCCAAGTCGGTTTCGGCGAACGTCACTGTGCTGCAGCCCACGAGCACGGGCGGCCTGCGGCTCTATTCGGCCACGTCGGCTCCGCCCAACGCCTCGGCGATCAGCTTCTTTCCGGGTGTCACGCGCGCGAGCAACAGCATGGTGCCCCTCTCCGCGGCGGGCGAGGTCAAGGTCTACGCCGACCTTCCGACCGGCGCGACACACGTGATCCTGGACGTCTCCGGGTACTTCGAGTAGCGCCGGAATCCTCGGCCGATTCCGCATACAGCCGCTGGGCGCATCCGGGGTTGCCGGTTTCGGGTCATGCTCTACGATCCAGCCGTGGGACACTACCGCCGGTTCTGTGGCCGTTCCCGGCCGAATGAACGCTTCAGCGGCAGAGGCCATCGCAACCACGTCTGCCAGGACTGTCGGAAGATTCCGATCGAGAAGCGCCGGGAAATCGAAGTGCTGGGCGAGATCCGCGGCTTTCTACACGCCCAATCCCGCATCTCTCCGAAAAACATCGCGCGCCTGGCTCAGCTTTCGACCCGAGCCCGGCTGTCGCCGAGCGGGCTGCCGTGATGCTGGAGGTCGCGCGCTTGGCGCCCGGCAAGCGCGGCCGCCTTCGGCGCGTCCGTACCTCCCGGCCAGATCTGTGGCAGCGTCTCGTCGAGGCCGGCCTCGTCGAATCGGTCCTTCCGTCGTTCGATCACGATGATGAACCGCCTTGGGACTCATTCGAAGGCGCGATATCGATGGAGGATCTGCCCGAGGACGTCGAGCGAGGCGAAGTTTCAGAGACCGACGACATCCCCTTCTGAAAACCCGCGTGCGCCGTCAAGCGAGCAGGGCCCGTGCCTGCGCCATCACAACGTCACCGGGAATCTCCTCGGCGGTACCGTCGATGATCTCGTGCGCTCGCCGACACGCCTCTTCAGACCAGAGCGGTTCCACGTCGTGCTCAGCCATGTCCGTGTGCTCCGCGCCTTCCTCCGGGGGCAGCGCGTCCCTACGACGGATCGCTCGAAGCTTGGCGAAGTCGCGCAGGATCTCGTCTTCCGTGACGCCGCGGGCGTCCAAAGCCTCACCCATTTCCGTGGCGAACTCTGCGAAGAGCTGTCGCTTCACGTCCAGGGGGAGCTTCTCCGGCTCACCCAGGGAGTACAGCACCGCAACTGTCACTCCGCGCTGCTCCAGGAGGATCGGCTCCTTCTCGATGAGCAGGTCGGCGCTACCGAGGTCTTCCAACGTGACCGTCTTCACGCCAGCATGGTGGGCCTTCCGGGGGCCACCGTCAACGGCGGTATCTCGGGCCCCGACCGTGCTACGTTCGAAGAGGGCACGAGTGCGGCTTGCCTCCCTTCCGAGCGGATCGTAGGCTTTCGTCGATGGACAAGTTCCTGCGGGGCTACGTCGACGAATACGGCAACATCCAGCTTCCGGGCGAGGTTCACCTCACCCCAGGGCAGCACGTGCTTGTCGCCATCTCGCCCGCTCCGTTTTCCGGGACCGCCCGGCGGAGCGAGGCTGCCCTCGCTCGTGACTGGAGCCGTCCGGAGGAGGACGAAGCGTGGTCACACTTGCAGCGACTCGCGGGCAAGAAATAGCCCAGCCGGAGGCCTTGCAGCAGTCTGACGGGGAGGAAACGGCAACATCATAGCTCTTCGCACGGGTTTGCCAGCCCGGGGGAATCGGCTGAAACGAGACTTGGCGGTACATGTAGAAGCCCCCAATCGCCACGAAGAGCGCCGACAGGCCAAGAAGGGAGAACGATGGCGAAAGGGACGGCCTTCATGACGTGGATCGATGCGCAGCTCCAGGCGGATCCGCGGCTCGCGCGCGAAGTGGAGGAGCTGATCCACGAGATGAAAATCGACCAGGAGATCGTGGCCCTGCGCGAGCAGAGGGTCCTCCCTCAGCGGGACCCCGCCGACCGGCTCGGGAAAAGGGAGCCGTTCGCGGCCGGGAATCTACGACGGCGCAACTAGAATGGGCCCATGGTCCGAGTCATCCACGCGCTTTACGACGGGACAACTCTGCATCCCGAGGCCCCGCTTCGCTTTCCTCCAAACACGAGATTGACGGTCGTAGTATCGGACTCTCCCTCCGGCGCGGGAGACGAGTCCTTCGTCGACGCCGTTGGAAGTCTCAACCCGATGGGGCCATCCGGCTGGTCCGAGAACCCGCGCTCGGGAGAGCACTCGAGGACGGAAGGAGCACACAGGGCGAGCCCAGCCCAGGCAACGCACCTTCTCGAGAAGATCGCGGCGCTTCCCCCCGAGATGCTCGCCGAGGTGGAAGACTTCGTGGACATCCTCCTGCGGAAGGACGATGAACATCTCCTGCGACTCGCGACCATGAAGCTTTCCGAGCCCGCGTTCGCCGAAATCTGGGACAACGATGTCGACGCCGCCTACGACCGGGTTTGAGCTTTCATCCGGTTCCCGACCCTCCCGAAGCCCATAGTCTGTCTGGCCGAGCGGGGTGGCCTCTCGGCCTCTCTAAACGGCCTGCAGTTACATCAGATGGTAGGGAACCAGCCATCCTGCCTGCCGCATCGCACGGTTCCAAATGGCATCTTCAGCCAGATTGGTGTGCACGCCGCTCACATCGTTGTTCTTAATTAGCCTAGTCAGCGGTGGGACTGCCCTGTCGGAGGTGGCTGACTCGAGCCCGAGAATGGCGGTTTGCACCCTCATTGTTGAGACTGGTTTGCACACGGCCCGCAGTTCCTCGAACGCCTCCTCGTGGCCAATGGAGGCAAGGCCGACGGCCGCATCGAGTCGATCGTCTGGATCGCCATTCTCGAAGTACATTTCGAGCAGCGCAACGCCCCCTTGTCGACGAGCGAGGCTACGGGCCGCCGCTACTCGCACCTGCCCCCTCGGCTGAAGCACCGTATGGTAGAACGACTGCGCCCCTGCAACGATTTCTGGTCGAGCGAAGGCTTCCGCAAGCAGTGGATCCACTGCGCTATCCTCAATCTCAGCGAGGGCCACTATCGCTGCGTATCGAACGTGGAACTCCTTTTCGGCAAGAGCTTCCGCCGCGATGGTCACCGATGTTGGGTCCAATGTTGCACAGCAGAGTACGGCATTCGCGCGAACCCTCGGATCTCCGTCCTTGAGTTTGGCCTTGCATTCATCAAGAACCCTGCGATCACGTGACTGCCGCAACCCGAGCAACGCCGCGGTCTGCTGGCCCGGCTCGACCTGGTAGCCGAGCAGATCCGCGAACTC
>CAZXSG010000262.1:0-6163 GCA_964643185.1 uncultured Holophagales bacterium | reverse complement strand
GCGGGCGCTCTGACAGGGGATCGCTTTCGGCCTGCGCGCCGCGTTTCCCGCGCTACCAGGGAACGCGGGGAAGCGGCTCGATCGGGGCGGATCTCGTGGGCTGTGCGGGCTGGACGGGCTGTGTGTTGGCGCGGGGCCTCTTCCCCTTGGCCGCGACGCTCTGCGGATGCAGGAGAAGGAGCGGCTCGCTCCTCCCTCCGGCTTCGGCCTTTCCCGGCACCCTCCACTCGCGCACGGTGAGCCGCAGCGCGAGCCCCTGCAGAAGACCGTGCTCCCACGAGCCGCGCGCCTGCTCGGCCGCGAGGACGACGTGGGCCGCCGTGCCGCAGAGAGGCCAGGTGGAAACGACGAGGAGGGTGCTCTCGTGAATGCGGGCCGTGTGCGCGAGACGGCGGAAGGCGTGATCGAGGAGCGCCCGGCTGCGCCGGAGCCCGTCGTTCGTGTCCAGCACGCAGAGCGCAAAGCCCGCGCTCAGGATCGCCTCGGTGACCGCGAGCGCCTGGGCCATGGGCGGGCGGACCCAGAGAAGGCGGGGCAGCTCGACGCCGAAGGCCGCGGCCTGCTGGGGGTCGAGCTGGTTCCCCACGTCGACGAGGGCGGCGGACTCGCCCGACTGCGTGAGGGCCGCAAGGGCCGTGAGCGCGAGGGCCTGGCGGCCGCTCGAGCGGGGCCCCGAGAGCTCGGCCAGAACGCCTCGGGGAAGCCCTCCCTGGAGGAGGCGGTCCACGGCGGGGAGGGCGAAGGAGATCCGCTCGGCCCGGCGGCCGTCGCGCTGCCGCTCGAGGAGCGCGGAGCCGCTCTGCAAGCGGCTCGAGAGCTCCGCGGGCAGGATTTTCCGGGCGATCTCCATGGCGCGAATATGGGCGCAAGATCAGCGCAAGTCAAGGCGTGAAACCGTGGACCTTCCCCGAAGCTTCTTCTGGATCCGCGCATGACGGAGCCGCCCGCGCGTGGTAGCGTCCGAAGGCGAAAACGGGGCTTCCCGCCAGCTCTCCTGGCGCATGCCGAGCCTCGACCCCGCACGAAAAACAATCCCCCGGACCAGAGGAGCAAAGCCTCATGAATCACGTGGTTTGTATCGCCTACGTGCCGGACACCGACACCAAGATCAAGGTCGGCGCGAGCGGCACCTCCATCGACGAAGCGGGCGTGAAGTGGATCGTCTCGCCCTACGACGAATACGCCCTCGAGGCGGCGCTCCGCGCCAAGGAAGCCAAGGGCGGCACCGTCACCGTTCTCACCTACGGCCCCGCCGCGGCCGAGACGGGCCTTCGCGACGGGCTCGCGCGCGGAGCCGACGAGGCCGTGCGCATCGCGTCCGAAGGGGTCGGCGAGGCCGACTCCCTGGCCGTCGCGACGCTCCTCGCCGCGCAGATCAAGACGATGAAGGCCGATGTCGTGTGGCTCGGCAACAAGGGCGTCGGCACCGATGCCCAGCTCGTCGTGCCCATGCTGGGCGAGCTCCTCGACCTTCCTCACGTGACGCTCGTGACCGAGCTCGAGTGGAAGGATGGCTCCGTCGTCGCCCACCGCGAGATCGAGGGCGCGACCGAGATCGTCGAGGCTCCGCTGCCCGTCGTCATCGGCGCGCAGAAGAGCAAGGCCGAGCCGCGCTACGCCTCGCTCAAGGGAATCATGGCCGCCAAGAAGAAGCAGATCGCCGTGAAGAAGCCGGCCGATCTCGGCGTCGACATCGCGTCGATGAGCGGCGCGAACGCCGCGGTCGTCTGGACGAAGCTCGACCTGCCCGCCGCCCGCCAGGCCGTGAAGCTCGTGCCCGCCGACGATCCCGCCAAGGCCGCTGAAGAGCTCCTTCGCCTTCTCCGCGAAGAAGCGAAAGTCCTGTAAGGAAGCGAGAGAAAACCATGAGCAACGTTCTCGTCTTCATCGAGCAGCGCGACGGAAAGATCCGCAAGGCCTCCCTCGAGGCCCTCACCCTCGGCCGCACCCTGGCCGCGAAAACGTCGGGCACGCTCGCCGCCGTCGTCGCGGGCTCAGGCGTCGCCGGCCTCGCTCCCGAGATCGCCGCCTACGGCGCCGCCACGGTCTACGTGGCCGACGCTCCCGAGCTGGCCCTCTACTCGAGCGAGGGCTACACGGCCGCTCTGGACGCGGCCGTCACGGCTTTCACCCCCTCGATCCTCCTCGTCTCGGCGACCATGATGGGGAAAGACCTCGCGCCCCGTCTCGCCGCGCGCCGCCGCGCGAGCGTCCTGCCCGACGTGATCGACCTCGACGCCGTGGGTGGCCGACTCGTGGGCCAGCGTCCCGTGTACTCGGGCAAGGCCCGCGCGACGGTGACGCCGAACGCGAACGCCGCGCTCCAGATCGCGACGCCCCGGCCCAACGTGTTTCCGGCCGCGAAGGCCGACGCCCCCGGCGCCGGCGCCGTCGAGACGCTCGCGCTCGGCCAGCTCCGGATCCGCGCGAAGGTCGTGCGGGTCGAGACGGCCGCCGCGGGCGAGCTGGACGTCGCCGAGGCCGACAAGATCGTCTCCGGCGGACGCGGCATCAAGGGACCCGAGAACTGGCCGCTCCTCCGCGGGCTCTGCCACGAGCTGGGCGCCGCGCTCGGCGCCTCGCGCGCGGCCGTGGACGCGGGCTGGATCGACCATGGGTACCAGGTGGGGCAGACCGGCAAGGTCGTCTCGCCGTCCCTCTACATCGCGTGCGGCATCTCGGGCGCCATCCAGCACCTCGCGGGCATGGGCTCCTCGAAGGTGATCGTGGCGATCAACAAGGACGCCGAGGCGCCCATCTTCAAGGTGGCGACGTACGGCATCGTGGGCGATCTCTTCCAGATCGTCCCGGCGCTCACCGAGGCCGCGAAGAAGATGAAAAGCTGACGACCGGACGAGACCCCGTGTGACGAGAAGGCCGCGCGACAGCGCGGCCTTCTGCTTTCTGAGCGTCTGGCCTTGACCGTCTACACGTGTCGTGTTTCTATATATGTAGACGAACGAGGTATAGATGACGACGAGAGACACCCGCTCCGATCTGCTGCAGGGCACGCTGGATCTCCTCATCCTCAAGACCATCGCGCCCGCGCCGCTCCACGGCTACGGCATCGCGCAGCGCATCCTCGTGCTCTCCCGCGAAGCCCTGCAGGTGCAGCAGGGGTCGCTGTACCCCGCGCTCCACCGGCTCGAGAAGAGGGGCCTCATCACGTCGGAGTGGAAGGAGTCGGAGAACGGCCGGATGGCGAAGTTCTACGCGCTCACGAAGACCGGGAAAAAGCAGCTCGAGCTCGAGCTCGAGCAGTGGCGCCGCTACGCGCAGGTCATCGGCTGGGTCCTCCAGGCCTAGGCGGCGAAAGGAGAGCGCCATGCACCTTCCCTGGAAGACGGCCGAAACGGACCTGGAGCGCGAGGTGCGGTATCACCTCGACGCGCTCGCCGCGCAGTACGAGAGCGAGGGGCTGAGCCCGGACGAGGCCCGCCGCAGGGCACGCCTCGAGTTCGGCGGCCCCGAGCAGGTGAAGGAGGAGTGCCGCGACGAGAGCCGCTGGCGGTTCCTCGGGGAGGTGAGGCGGGACCTCGACTTCGGCCTGCGAATGCTCCGGAAGGCGCCGGGTGTTTCGTTCGCTGCCGTGCTGTCGCTCGCGCTCGGGATCGGCGCGAACACCGCGATCTTCTCGCTCACGAACGCCGTGCTCTGGAAGACCCTGCCCGTCCCTGAGCCTCGCAACATCTCCGTGCTTAAGTGGCAGTCGAAGGGGTGGCCGGAAGGACCGGTGGAGCGGGGCCGCGGGACGCTCTACAACGAGGACGGCCAGAGGGTGGGCAACTATTTCTCCTTTGCCGCCTTCCGGAAGATGCAGACGGAGAGCCGGGGACGCGCGGTGCTCACGGGCTATCTCTACACCGACGCCGTGACGGCGCGTGCGGGCAACGAGACGGCCATGGCCGAGCACCGGCCCGTGGCCGGCAACTTCTTCGAGGTTCTGAAGGTGCCCGTGGCGCTCGGCCGGGGCCTTCAGGAGGCCGACGACGATCCCGCAGCCGAGCCGACCGTCGTGGTCACGCACCGCTTCTGGGAGGCGCACCTCGGGAGCGATCCGCGCGCGGTGGGCCGGGCGCTCACCATCAACGCGCGCCCGCATCTCCTCGTGGGTGTCCTGCCGGCGAGCTTCACCGGCATCCAGCTCGCCGACGCCACGGATCTCTACGTTCCGTTCCACCACAGTCCGTCCCTCCGGGGCGGGCCCGGCGCGCCGCGGTTCTTCGAGGAACCCACCACGTGGTGGGTCCAGATCCTCGCGAGGCGCGAAGCCGGCCTCTCGAGCGAGCAACTCGGAACGTTTCTCGACGGCGTGTTCCGCTCGACGTGGACGGTTCCTCCCCGGACCCCGCAGGGAACGCCCCGTCTCCGCGCCTACGACGGCTCGCGAGGTCTCGACGATCTGCGGCGGCGCTACGCGAAACCGCTCCGGCTCCTCTTCGCGCTCGTCGCGCTCGTGCTCGTGATTGCCTGCGCCAACGTCGCGAACCTTCTTCTCGCCCGCGCGGAGGCGCGCCGCAAGGAGATCGCGCTCCGGCTCTCGATCGGCGCCGGCCGGGGACGCCTCCTCCGCCAGTTCCTCACCGAGAGCGGTCTCCTCGCGGCGCTGGGCGGGCTGCTCAGCCTCGTCTTCGCGGTCCTCACCGTGCGCGTTCTCCTGGCGCTCCTCCGGACCTCGAGAGACGCTCTGCCCGCGTCTCTCGGGCTCGACGCGCAGACGCTCGCGGCGGCGTTCTCTCTCACCGTGCTCGCGGTGCTGGCGTTCGGTCTCTTTCCGGCCTGGAGGGCCGCGTCGGGCACGGCACCGGGCCAGGCGCTCAAGGAGGGGAGCGGAAGCCTGGGCGTCTCCGCGCGTTCCTGGTGGACGCCGGCCCGGATGCTCGTGGTCTTCCAGGTCGCGTTCTCCCTGCTCCTCGTGGTGGCCGCGATGCTGTTCACACGGAATCTCCGCCGCATCGACCGCACCGATCCCGGGTTCGAGCGCCGGAACCTCCTCGTCTTCGAGGTGCGGCCCGGCCAGCTCGGCCGAACCGGTGAGGAGCTCCGCACGCTGTACTTGAAGATCGAGGAGCGACTCACTCGCGTCCCGGGCATTCGGGCCGTGGGCTTCGCCGGGCACCGGCCTCTCTTCCAGAGCGGGGACTGGAATCTGGTGCTGCCGCCCGGCAGCCCGGCGCCGCTCGACGCGGCCGTCAACCGGGTGACCCCGGGAGCGCTCCGCGCGCTCGGCCTGAAAGCCCTCTCGGGCCGAAGCCTCACCGACCTCGACGTCCGGTCGGGCGCCAGGGTCGCGCTCGTGAGCGAGGACCTGGCCCGCCGGCTGGGGAGCCTCTCACCGCCGGTGGGCCGGAAGTTCTACCTGGGGAGCCGGCCCGAAGGAGACCTCTACGAGGTCGTTGGCGTCGTGGCGAATGCCGCGTACAGCGATCTGAAAGAGCGGCCGAGCGTCGCCTACTTCCCGAATGCGCTCTCGGACGAGTCGCTGACCGTGATCGTGAGGACGGAGGCGGCTCCCCTGGGGCTCCTGCCCGCGATGCGGGACGCGCTGCGGGAGGTGGATGCGGATCTCGCCGTCGTCCAGCCGCTCACCATGGAGCAGCAGATCGAAGAGACGCTCGCCAGCGAGCGCCTGTTCGCGTTCCTCTGCTCGGGACTCGGAGGACTGGCCCTTCTCCTCGCGGCCATCGGTCTCTACGGGGTGATCTCGTACGCGATGGCTCGAAGGCGGAACGAACTGGGCGTGCGGATGGCGCTCGGAGCCACGCGGGGAAACGTCGTGGCTCTCGTGCTGCGCGACGGCCTGCACCTCGTGGGGCTCGGGATTCTCGTGGGCACGCCGCTCGTGCTCCTGTCCGCTCGCTTCGCGCGCGCTCAGCTGTACGACATGGAACCGCTGGACCCCACGGCGCTCGTCCTGGCTCTCGCGAGCCTCTCCGGCGCGGCGCTCGTCGCGATGCTCGTCCCCGCGATCCGGACGTCCGCGCTCGCCGTCTCGAGTGCCCTTCGCCACGAGTAGATTGCGGGGTTCTCGACCAGGAACCGGCTAAAGAGGCGATTGGCTCGGAGGGGGTTGGGGCACCGGCCATGGTGCCCCCAGGATCTGAATGGCCCGGCCAAAGAAGCGATTGGCTCGGAGGGGGTCTGGGGGCACCGGCCATGGTGC
>CAZXSG010000261.1:0-6166 GCA_964643185.1 uncultured Holophagales bacterium | reverse complement strand
CTCGACCTTGGCAATGCGGTCGCCCTGAACCCGGAAGAGCCCTCCGTCGAACGTGCCCACGAGGACGCTTCCCTTCTCGTCGAAGAGGAACGCCGTGGGCTCCGTGGGTACGTCGCCCTTCAGGGCGATCGGCTCGAGCCGCGTTCCGCGGACGCGGAAGAAGCCCTTGCGGCCACCGGCCCAGATCTCTCCGGCCGGGCTCTCGCCGAGCGCGCCGATCCAGGACGTCTCCGCGCGGAGCTCGAAATTCGTCACCTGATCTCCGCGTATCGCGCTGAGGCCGCCGTCGTCGCTGCCGGTGTAGACGGTTCCGTCGCGCGCGGCGAGCGCCGTGAACGATGCGTCCGAACGCAACCCCTCGGGGGCGCCGTAGGTCTGGAACGAGGTGTCGCGAAGCCGCGTGAGCCCGTCGAGCGTGCTCACCCAGAGATCCCCCTCTGTGTCCTCGAGGAGCGCCGAGACGCTCGCTCCGCCGAGGCCTTGCTCGCGGCGCAAGGTGTCGAAGCGGCCGTTCACGAAGCGCACGAGCCCGCCCGAGGAGGCCCCGAGGAACAGGCACCCGTCGTGATCGGCGAGCGCGACGCGGAGGAGGTCGGGCGGCAGCGGCAGACCGTCCTTGGTGCCGAGGCTCCGGGGCGCACCGCCTTTCGGCAGCAGGAGCACGGCGTCGTTGGTGATCGCCACGAGCCCGCCCTTGCCGTCGCTCACCAGAACGTGCGCCCGGGCCTCAGCGAGCGTTTCCACCACCACGCCACCGCGAACCCGAACGATGCCCTGGCGCGCGGCCACGAGGAGCGAGCCGTCGGCCTCGGGGAGAACGTCCACGCTGTCGGCGTCGGGCGCGAGGCCCCGGATCACCGCCTTCTCGATCGCCGTGCCTCCCGGCGGGATTCGGTGAAGGCCCGACGTCGCGGCGATCCACGCCGTGCCCTGCGCGTCCACCTCGAGATCCGCAACCTGCTCCTCGGCGCCCGCGCGGCCGAACCGCCACGTCGTGAAGACGCCGTCCGTCCGCCGCACGATCCAGCCGCCGGCGAGACCTGCCCACACCGAGTCGTCGGGCCCCCGGGCGAGGAGCCGCACCTCGTGGGAAGGGCCCGTGCGGAGCGCCCTCTTGTCGAAGACCTCGAACGACGTGCCGTCGAACCGCACGAGGCCTTCCTGCGTGCCGAAATAGATATCGCCTTCCGCGGTCTGTACCAGCGCCGTCGCGCCGTTCTGCGGGAGCCCCTGCTCGATGCGGAAGACGTCGGCGCGAAACTGGGTGAGCCGGCGCGTCCCGTCGAGCGCGGTGGCGCGCCCGGGCCAGGCCGCGAGGACCAGCGCGAACGCGGCGAATGCGAGGCGACGCATCCCGCGCATTCTCGCCGGTTCCGCGCGATATCCTGCGCCGCCGAGGCACCCATGAATTCGAACTTGTGGAGCGCGATTCTCCTTTCCGCCACGATGGCCCTCCCGGCGACCGCCGCGGACAAGGGTTCTCCCGCGACTCCCGTGGCCGCCGAGCGCGACGCGCTGCGCCAGGAGGTGTGGCGCGCCGAGGAGGCCTTCGCGAAGACGATGGCCGACCGCGATTTCGCCGCGTTCCAGAGGTTCCTTTCTCCGGAGGCGGTCTTCTGGACGCAGGGAGTGAAGCGGGGTCCCGCCGAGGTCGCGGCCGCGTGGAAACCTCGCTACGAAGGCCCAAAGGCCCCGTTCTCGTGGAGGCCCGATGCCGTCGAGGTCTTGGATTCCGGAACTCTCGCGATGAGCTCGGGACCGGTCTTCGATCCCGAGGGGAAACGCGTCTCGACCTTCACGTCGGTGTGGAGAAGAGAGAAAGACGGCCGCTGGCTCATCGTCTTCGACAAGGGTTGCCCTCCCTGCGAGGGCGTGAAGTAAGAGACCTCGGCGCCAGCGTGGACAGCGGGAATCGAACTCCCTATCCTCGATTCCCGATGTCCGCCGAGCACCTCGAATCCCTCGCGAGCGTGGACCGGGACGAGCTCCACCCTCTCCAGATCGAGGCCCTCCGAAAGATGAGCCCGGCGCGAAAGATGCAGCTCGTGTGCGCGGCCATCCAGATGGCTCGCGACGTGAGGGCCGCGGCCGTTCGCGCCGCCCACCCCGAGTGGTCCGAGCGTCAGATCCAGGCCGACGTGTCGCGGCAGATCCTCCTTGCAAGCGACTGACCTCCTCGCGCTTTTCGTCAGGCCGCTCATCGAGCTGGGCTGGCCCTGATGATCCGCTGGCCACGGACGCCGCGTACACGGCTCCGATGACGCATCCGAACGAAGACCTCATCCGCAGCGCGTACGCGGCGTTCGCAAAGGGCGATCTCCCGGGCTACCTCGAGTTCTGCGCTCCGGGCATCACGTTCACGGTGCCGGGCAGGAGCCCCGTGGCGGGCACGTATACGCGCGAGCAGTTCTTCGAGCCGTTCATCGGTCAGGTCATGCGGCTCACCGGAGGCACGTTCCGGGAGACCGTGCTCGACGTGGCGGCCGGCGAGACGCTCGGCGCCGTGTACCTCGAGCATTCCTTCGAGCGGGGCGGGACGACCTTCACCTACCGGACGACGCACCTCTACGCGATCGAGAACGGACGGCTCGCGAGCTTCCGCGAGCTGCCCGACGACCTCTACGCGTTCGACGCCGCCTGGTCCTGAGCGGCTGGCCCGAGCCGCAGAACCATGTAGACGTCGGCGCTTACGTAGCGCACGCCGGGCGGCAGCGGTTCGTGCCGGAACCCCAGGGACTCGTAGAGCCTGATGGCCGCAAGGAGCGCCGAGTTGGACGTCAGCACCACCTCGGCCGCACCGAGCCGCCGGGCGAAGGCGAGCGCTTCCTCGCACAGTCGCCGTCCCAGCCCGGCCCCCTGGGCTTCGGGGGCGACCGCGAGCTTGGCGAGCTCGACCGTCGACGGGGACAGCCGGAGGATGGCGCAGGTCCCCACGACCTCGCCGTTCCGGAGCGCGAAGAGCACCTGACCGCCGTCTGCGAGCACGTGCCCCTCGGGATCCCTCAGGAATTCGAGGTCGACCGGCTCGAGGAGCGCGTGGTCCTCGAGCCATCTCAGGTTCAGCCTCTCGAAGGCCTCGCGCAGCTCCGCGCGGAACGGGACGATCGAGAGGTCGTTAAGGGACGGCATGAGCCAGAGTAGCGTCTTTGCCTGCCGGGCCGGCCGGATTAGCATTCCCCGATGAACGACGGCACGCATCTCCTGAAGCACGTCCTCGCGGCTCTCGCGTATCGCACGCAGAAGGCCCTCAGGGGCTGCGGTCCTTCGTACCCCTCGTTCCGCGCGGCCCCGAACGTGCGCACGCCGCACGAGCTCCTCAACCACATGGACAGCGTGCTCGGCTACGCGCGCACGTTCTTCCTCGGAGGCACGTACCGCGTCCCGCCGCTGCCGGAGTTCGAGGCCGAGATCCGGCGCTTCCACGAGACGCTCGCGGACCTCTCGCGCGTCGTGGGCGAAGAGAAGGACTGGAAGGCGATCACGCAGCAGCAGCTCCTTCAGGGGCCACTGTCCGACGCGATGACGCACGCCGGACAGCTCGCTCTGCTGCGCCGCCTTTCCGGCGACCCGATTCCCCCGGAGAACTTCATCTTCGCCGAAGTCAGCGACGCGAACCTGGGGCCCGAACAGCCGCTCCCGGCCGCTCCGGACGCCGTGTGGCCCGAACGGCCGGGTGCAGCCTGAGGCCCGTCAGTTCACCCAGCTCATCCTCGAGGACTGCGGGACGAGAATCCGGTATGGCTTCCCCTCGAAACGTACGGAAACCACGTAGTCGCTGCCCGAACCCTTCTCGACGCTGGCGACCTCCGCGCTCGACAGAGACCGCTTCAGACCCTTCTCGGCCCGCCACCGGTCGAATCCACTGACGAGAGGCTCACTGATGACGGCCTCCGAGGACCACGCCCGGATGGCCGTCTCCATGTCGTTGCCGGCGTCGTCCTTCTTCATGCCGGGGAAGAGGGCGCTCACGCGCGAGACCGTCATCTCTTCCTGCTGCTTCTCGACACACGATTTGATGCCGAGAGCCAGACCCACCACGATCAGAATACCGATCACGTACTTCACACCGCACTCCTACGCCTGGAATCTTTTCGAGATCCGAAAGCTACCACAACGTCCGGATCGTGGCGCTTCGACAGTCGAACACTCCGAGCTGCAGGATCTAAAGGGACGCCTTCCGTAGCCGCAAGGCGTTCGTGATGACCGAGACCGAGCTGAACGTCATCGCCGCGCTCGCGATCACGGGCGAGAGCAACAGGCCGAACACCGGATAGAGAACACCGGCCGCGAGCGGCACGCCGAGGAGGTTGTAGCCGAACGCGAACACGAGGTTCTGGCGGATGTTGCGCATCGTGGCACGCGACAGCCGGCGCGCCCTCACGAGCGCCCCGATGTCGCCGCTCACGAGCACGAGGCCCGCGCTCTCTTTCGCGACGTCGGTGCCGGTGCCCATCGCGATTCCCACCTGGGCCTGCGCGAGCGCGGGCGCGTCGTTGATGCCGTCGCCGGCCATCGCCACCTTGCGGCCCTCGGACTGGAGCTTCTTCACGAGCGCGGCCTTGCCCTCGGGCAGGACCCCGGCCACGACCTCGGTGAGCCCCACCTTGTGGGCCACGGCCCGCGCCGTCGACTCCGCGTCGCCCGTCGCCATCACGAGGCGCAGACCCTCTTTCGCGAGCGCCGCGACGGCTTCCCGCGCGCCGGGACGGAGAGGATCCTCCACGGCGAGGAGGCCGGCGATCCGTCCGTCGACCGCGAGGAACGCCACGGTGCGCCCTTCGCGGCGATGTTCCTCGGCGCGTGCGGAAAGCGCGGTCCCGTCGATTCCCAGCTCGGCGAGGAGCGCCTCGTTACCGAGGGCGAGGGCCTGTCCCGACGATTCGAGAACTCCCGTGATGCCCTTTCCGGCATGGCTCACGAAGCCGGTGACCGCGTCGGGAGTGAGCTTCCGCTCCTGGGCGAGGGCGGCCACGGCCCGCGCCAGAGGGTGCTCGCTGCCCTTCTCGAGCGCGGCCGCGAGGAACACGATATCGCTTTCGGATCGGGGCTCGAGAGCGAAGGCGGCCACCACCACCGGGCGTCCCTCGGTGAGCGTTCCGGTCTTGTCGAAGACGAGCGTGTCGACCTTCTCGAACGTCTCGAGAGCCTCGGCCCTCTTCACGAGAACGCCCGCGCGCGCCCCGCGGCCCGTTCCCACCATCACCGAGACCGGCGTCGCGAGACCGAGCGCGCACGGGCACGCGATGATGAGGACGGCCACGGCGTTCACGAAAGCGTGTGCGAACCGGGGCTCGGGGCCGAAGACGGCCCAGACCGCGAACGTGAGGAGCGCCACGGCCACGACGGCCGGCACGAAGATCGCCGAGACGGAGTCCGCGAGGCGCTGGATGGGCGCCCGGCTCCGCTGCGCCTCCGCCACCGTCTGCGCGATGCGGGCGAGGAGCGTGTCGGCGCCCACGCGCGTCACCTTCACGAGCAGCGTGCCGCTGCCGTTCCGCGTGCCGCCCGTGACGGCGCCGCCCGCGATCTTCTCGACGGGCAGGGGCTCCCCCGTGAGCATCGACTCGTCGACGCTGCTGCCGCCCGAGACGACCTCGCCATCGAGGGGAATCGTCTCGCCCGAAACCACGCGAAGCACGTCGCCCGGCAGGACGTCCGAGAGCGGAACGTCCCGCTCGACGCCCTTCTCAACGAGCCGCGCCGTCTTCGGCGAGAGAGCGAGGAGCGCGCGCAGAGCGTCCTGCGTGCGGCCGCGGGCACGCAGCTCGAGGATCTGCCCGAGCTGCACCAGGGTGGTGATCACGGCCGCGGCCTCGAAATAGAGGGGCAGGTGGCCGCCCTTGCGGAAGCTCTCCGGAAAGAGCCCGGGAGCGAGCACGGCCGCGAGCGAGGCGAGGAATGCCGCCCCGGTGCCGAGCGCGATGAGCGTGAACATGTTGGGGCTCTTGTGCCGGATCGACTGCCAGCCCCGCTCGAAGAACGGCGCGCCGCCCCAGAGCACGACGGGCAGGGCGAGGAGCAGCTCGACCCAGCCTTCGAGACCGCTCGGCAGAAACGCATGCCGGCCCACCAGCATCGGGCCCATCGTGAGCGCGAGGAGGGCTAGTGTGAGCGGGGCCGAAACCCGGAAGCGCCGCGTCATGGAGACGAGCTCGGGATCGGGCCC
>CAZXSG010000260.1:0-6176 GCA_964643185.1 uncultured Holophagales bacterium | reverse complement strand
ACCTTCGCCCGACGACTTCTGGCCGATCGGATACCTCGAGCCGTTCTCCCGGGCGCTCACGTTCGAGTGGGCGGGCCAGTGGACGCTGAACGCGTGGCCCAACATCCTCTTCACGCTGCTCCTCCTCGCGTTCGCGTTCTGGTCCGCCGCACGCCGCGGGTACTCGCCGGTCGAGCTCTTCGGCGGCCGTGCGGAGGCCGCCTTCGTCGACACGGTGAAAGCTCGCGCGCGAACCCTGGGATGGGCCGCGCTCGTCGTCCTTGCGCTGCTCACTCCCGCCTCGCTCCGCGCCGATCCGGAGGGCGAGCGGCTCGTGGCCGCGGCCCGGAGGCAGGTGGGCGTCACCGTGCGCTACGACGGGAGCTATGCGCGGCTCGCGTTTCCGCGCGGCGACGTGCCGCGGGATCGCGGGGTCTGCACCGACGTCGTCGTCCGGGCGTTCCGCGACGCGTGGAACGTGGACCTGCAGGTGCTCGTGAACGAGGACATGAAGAAGGCGTTCGCGAAGTACCCGGCAATCTGGGGCCTTTCGCGCCCCGACCGGAACATCGACCATCGGCGCGTGCCGAACCTCGCCACGTTCTTCGCGCGCCACGGCCGGGCGCTGCGAGGCGAACGCCAGGCCGACGCCTACGAAGCGGGAGACACGGTGACGTTCCGGCTGCCGTCGGGGCTCCCGCACATCGGTCTCGTGTCCGATGCGCGGAGCCCGTCGGGCACGCCGCTCGTGATCCACAACGTGGGGGCGGGCGCGGTGGAGGAGGACGTCCTCTTCGAGTACGTCCTCACGGGCCACTACCGCTACCGGCCTTCCCGGCCCGGCCCCTGAACCCGCTATCGGGTTTCGATGCCGGGCAGGACCGAGACCTTCAGAGTCTGCTTCGAGGTGCTGCTCCCCGACGTGAGCGTCACCGTGTAGTCCCCGGGCCGCACGAACCTCTCCCGGCCCTCGCTGCCGTACTCGGCCAGCACGTCCTTCGACGGGCGGAGGTCCCACCACACGCGGGAGAAGCCGGGAACGGACGGCGCCTTCAGGTTCGCGACGGTCTGACCGGCCGCGTTCCTGATGGCGATCTTCACGTCGTCGCCCGTGCGCTCCCCGAGCCAGAACGTGAGCGGCGCGCCCTCGGACGGGTTCTCTCCGCGGAACTCGCCCTTGCCGGTCCAGTCGCCCGAACCCGGAAGGAGGTACGACGCCGTGACCTCGCGAGGCGGGAAGAGATGAATGGCCGCCGGAGAGGGCGGGAACGAGAGGAGGGGCGTGGCGTCGTCCAGGACGTAGAGGCTCCGGCCGTGCGTCGCGACCACGAGGTCGAGCTCGTCGGGGTGGATCACCAGGTCGTCCACGGGTACGCGGGGAATGCCCGGGATCCGCGTGTACGTGAGACCCCGGTCGAACGTGACGAAGAGACCGGCCTCCGTGCCGACGAAAAGGACCGAAGGCCGGAGCGGGCTCTCCGCCAGGGTCTTGGCCGGGACGCCGTCGGGCAGGTTCCCGGCGATGCTCTTCCAGGTTTTTCCGGAATCCTCGGTGAGATAAACGAGGGGCGCGTGGTTCCCCGAACGGAAGGCGCTCACCACGAGGTACGCGTGCGCCGAGTCGTGTGCCCCCGGCACGACCCGTGAGATCCACTGTCCCTTGGCCGGGGCGGGCAGACCCGCCGAAAGGTCGGTCCAACTCTGTCCGCCGTTCGGCGTGAGCCACAGCTTGCCGTCGTCGGTGCCGGCCCACAGCAGCCCCTTCTGCCGCGGGCTCTCGGCGAGCGCATAGACCACGCCGTAGCTCTCCGCTCCGCTCCCCACGGTGTCGATGCGCTCGGGGTCCTTCGCTGAGGCCGAGAGGTCGGGGCTGATCGTCTCCCAGCGCTCGCCGCGCTCCGTGAGCCGGAACACCCGGTTCCCCGCGAAATAGAGAACGCCCTTCTCGTGGTGACTCCCGAAGAGGGGCGCGTTCCAGTGGAAGCGGAAACGCGACTGTCCTTCGGCGGGCTCCGGACGGAGCGACTTCGACTCGCCCGTGCGGAGGTTGAGGCGGTACAGCGTGCCCTGCTG
This sequence comes from uncultured Holophagales bacterium, assembly GCA_964643185.1. Classification (GTDB taxonomy): domain Bacteria; phylum Acidobacteriota; class Thermoanaerobaculia; order UBA5066; family UBA5066; genus JAEUQS01. The sequence goes on along the minus strand of CAZXSG010000260.1, from coordinate 4,124 downwards.
CGACTCCGTGAAGATCTCGTCGGGGTCGAGGTCCGAGAACGCACAGTCGAAGCCGTCGCCGCCTCCCGCGCTGATCCAGTCGGCGTTGCGGATGCCGTCCTTGGAATTGCGGCGGCTCGGACCCACCCAGTTCTGGTTGTCCTGCAGCCCGCCGCAGATGCGGTACGGCTTCGAGCGGTCCACGGAGGCGCGGTAGAACTGTCCCACCGGCATCGTGTTGAGTCCGTCCCAGGTGCGCCCGCCGTCGAACGACTGGAACAGTCCGCCATCCGTGCCGATCAGGAGCCGGCGCGAAAACACGGCCTTCTGCGGCTCGCCCTCCTTCGGGGTCTCTCGAGGAGTCCGGGCCGTGTCCTCTGTGCCCAGTGCGAGCGCGTGATTGTCGGGGTGGACCTTCTCGAAGAGGTCCTCGCGAAACGTGCGCCCACCGTCCTCGGAGACGTGGAGCGACATTCCGAGGACGTAGACGCGCGCGTCGTCGAACGGGTCCACGCGGATCTGGCTGTAGTAGAAGGGCCGGGGGTTGAGCGGGTTCGTCCGCGTGAACGTCTCGCCGCCGTCTTCGGAGCGGAAGACGCCGCCGGCCCGGCTCCGGAGCTCACGGAGGGGCTGCGCGCCGCCTTCGTCGCTCTGCACGATCGCGAGGACGACGTTCGGATTCGACCGGGAGACGTCCAGCCCGATGCGTGAGAGCCGCGAGGGCAGGCCCTTCTCGAGCTTCTTCCACGTGCCTCCGCCGTCGGTCGATTTGAAGATGCCGCCCGCGTCCTTGCCGCCCGTGACCTCCCAGCCGGCGCGGAACGAATACGGCGTGCGCTGGCGCGCGTACAGCACCGCGTAAACGGTCTCGGGGTTCTTGGGGTCGAGGGCCAGATCCCCGGCGCCGAGCTGGTCCTGGAACGGCGCCGCGCCACGGAGCACGGCCTTCCACGTGCCCCCGCCGTCGGTCGTCTTGTAGAGGCCGCGCTCGCCACCGGGCTGCCAGAGATCTCCCGTGGCCGCCACGTACGCGGTCTTCGGGTCGGTGGGGTGCGCCACGATGCGGGCGATGGCCCGGCTCTTCGCGAGGCCGCAATTTTTCCAGCTGTCGCCGCCGTCGGTCGAAACGAAGACGCCCTCGCCGAAGCTGGCGCTGTTCCGGTCGCTGGCCTCGCCGGTGCCGGCCCAGACGATCTTCGGGTTCGCGGGCGACACGGCCAGGGCGCCGATCGCGAGCGTCGACTCCTTGTCGAAGACGGGGGAGAACGAGGCTCCGTTGTTCGTGGTGCGGAAGATGCCGCCCGAAGCAAACCCCGCGTAGTAACGGTACGGATTCGAAGGATCCAGAGCGATGTCGCTCACCCGGCCACCCATCACGGCGGGGCCGATGGCGCGCGGCTTCACGGCCTTGAGCGAGGCCTCGTCCACGGTGATCGCAGCGGGACGAGCGGCCGGAGGGGGCGTGGCGGACCAGGCCGGAACGCCCGGCACACACAGGAGAAGGAGGCCCGCGAGACGGCGGCCTTCGCGCATCGCCCTCAGGACTCGCTCTCGTCTTCCGCGAGGAGGCCCGTGAGCTGCGCGACGAGCGCGGCTCCGGCCTCCTTGTGGTACGGCTCGGCGTAGAACTTCACGAGGTCGAGCGGCGGGTGCAGCGTGATCTTGCAGGCCTTGAACAGCTTGCCCGGAATCTGCTTGTGCACGAGGAGGTTGCGGAAGCCCGAGACCCTCATGGGCACCGCGACGGCCTTCGACCGGTGAAGGAGCTGTGCGACGCCGGGCCGGAGCGGGGCGTCCTTCTTCGTGGTGCCGGCGGGGAAGTGGAGCAGCCATCCGCCCGCGATGGCCTCCTCGACCTTGGCGACGCCGTCGAGGTCCACCGGGCGCTTCACGTCCTTGCCGCCTTCGCGGAAGGAGCGCCGGAACGTGACGCCGCCCGCCTTCGTGAGGAGCGTCGTGAGGAGGTTCGTCTTCATCGTCTCTTCGGCCGCGGAGAACCGCAGGTACGGGCTCTCCATGGGGAAGCTCTTCCGCACGTAGACGAGATCGAAGAAGGCGATCGCCTCCATGAAGTACGTCTGGTGGTTCGAGAGGAAGACGACGCCCTGGCGCGGCAGCGCGTCGAGCAGCGCCTCGTTCTCGACCTTCACCTGGTTGAGAAGGCGGAAATAGGGAAACGTGAAGCCCAGGCCGAGGCTCGTGATGAGACCGCGGCGAACCCAGCGGTCCAGGAACGTCTCTTCGAGCTTTTTCAATCGACTGGAATTCTAGTCGTTTACGCGCTCTCCCTCTCGATTCCCCACAGCACCATGTCGGTCGGCAGGGGCTTGCCCCCGAGGCGCCGCACCATCGACGAGATCTGGCCCCGGTGGTACGAGGCGTGGTTCACCACGTGCCGGAGGACGACCCAGAACGCAGCGGTCTTCGGCTCTCCCTTGAGGTTCTTCCAGGGGAAGCTCTGCTCGCGCTGCCCCTCGGACAACCCGGCGACGAACGCGGAGAGCTCCGCCTCGGCGGCCGCGAGGAGCGCGATCGCGCTCTCGAGGTCGGGCAGCTCCTCCTCGGTGTGGAGCTTCGTGACGTCGGTTCCCGTGAAGCGCTTCGCCCAGGCGTTCGTGGCCGACGCGAGGTGCACGAACGTGGCCCGCAGCGAAGGCCAGCCGCCGCCCATCTCGCGCGTGTAATCGCCCTCGGGCAGCTCACGGAGCGCGGAGAGGACACGGGCATTCGCCCATTCCGAATAGGCGTAGAGCGAGGAGAGGTCGTCCTTCATTTCGCGTCGTCCTTCACGATGGTGTGGGTGAGCGTGCCGAGGCCGTCGATCGTGAGGCGTACGGTGTCGCCCGGCATCAGCCACTGGTCGTTCGTGATCTTCGAGCCGTTCAGCTCGAGGAAGCAGCCCGTCCCCACGGTGCCCGAGCCGATCACCTCTCCGGGCACGAGCGTCACGCCGTCGGCCGCGCGCTGCACGATCTCGGCGAACGTCCAGTTCATCTGGTTGACGTTGCCGTCGGACACCTGCACGCCGTTCACCTCGGCCGTCATGCGCGCGTCCAGAGTCCTGCCCTTGGGCGACTCCGAGAGCCGCGGGCCGAGCTCGTCCTTCGTGACGAGCCAGGGGCCGAGCGCGGTGGCGAAGTCCTTGCCTTTGGCGGGGCCGAGGTTGAGCTTCATCTCCTCCATCTGCAGCGTGCGGGCGGAGAAGTCGTTCATCACGCCGTAGCCGAAGATCGCGTCGTCGGCCTCCTCGAGCGTGGGGTTCGTGATCGTCTTGCCGATCACGATGAACGCCTCGAGCTCGAAGTCGAGCTTCTGGAGCCTGCGCCGGCCCACGCGGAGCTCGCCGGGTCCGATGACGCTCAGGTGGTTCGTGAAGTAGAAGACGGGGAATTCGTCGAACTCGGGAATCATGTCGAGGCCCCGGTTCCTGCGCGCCGTGAGGACGTGCTGCCGGAACGCGTAACCGTCGCGCATCGAGACGGGATTCGGAACGGGCGCGAGGAGCACCGCGTCCGCTTCGGGAACGATCGCCTCCCCGGGGAGGTCGTTGCGTTGGGACAGCGATTCGGCGAGCGGCACGAGCGCGGCCGCGTCGCGGATCACGTCGAGCATCGAGAGACCGCGGAACGCGGCGCTCGCGGCGCCGAGATCCAGGATGCGGCCGTCGTCGAGGCGCACGCCGACGGAGTCCCTGGCGCCTTTGCGAAAGGTGACGAGCTTCATGCCCGGGTTATACGACAGGGGCCGGGGGCGTGAGCGCGGTGACCGGCCAATGCGCCGAATCGGCGCCCGTGGCTTGCAGAGTCTTCAGCTCGCTCGCGAGCGCCGCGGCCCAGCCGGCGAGGTCGGCCGGCCGCGCGGCGGGGTCCTTCGCGAGCGCCGAGAGGAGGAGCGCGTCGACCTTGCGCGAGATGGCGGGGCGCAGCGACGACGGGGGAGGCGCGGGGGTCCGCAGCACGGCGACGAAGACGGCGCCGAGATCGGCCCCGGAGACGAGCGGGCTCCCCGTGAGCGTCCCCCACACGACCACCGCCAGCGAGTAGAGATCGCTCCGCCCGTCGAGCACCTTCGCGCCGGCCTGCCCGGCCGACATGCACTGCGGCGTTCCCACGACCGGTCCGGTCCTGGTGCCCCCGGCCGCCCTC